>NZ_JBHZAG010000108.1:0-29274 GCF_042754125.1 Amycolatopsis sp. NPDC059235 | reverse complement strand
TGGGGTTGCTTGAAATGTATTCTTTCCCGCCTTGACAAGCACCCCCAGACCGTCAGCACAATCAAGCTTCGGGGTGCCCCACGCAACCACCAACGATGTCGCCGCCAGGCGACGAGCATCCCGAAACGGTGCCCCCCACCACTCCACCGAGCATCTCCCGGAACATCCAGCAATACTCGACACCGTGACCAGCCCGAACCTCCACTTCCTAGGCCACGCGACCACCCGCGTGGAACTAGCCGGGCAAGTCGCCCTGACCGACCCAGTGCTAACCCGCTGGATCGGCCCCCTAACCCGGGTAGTCCCCAAACCGGACATCACCGCCTGGTCAGCAGTAGACATCGTCCTCATCTCCCACCTCCACGGCGACCACCTCCACCTCCCCTCCCTCAACCTCCTAGGCAAAGCCACAAGAATCGTCGTCCCCCGAGGCGCAGGCCGCTGGCTAACCAAACGAGGCTTCACCGAGGTAGAAGAACTCGCCCCAGGCCAATCCACCACCTCCGGCCCGCTAAAAATCACCGCCACCGAAGCAATCCATTCAGGCCACCGCTGGGGCCCCCGCCTAACCCACGGCCCGCAAAGCCCAGCCCTAGGCCACCTCCTGGAAGCCGACAACCAGCGGATCTACTCAGCAGGCGACACCGACCTCTTCCCGGGCATGGCCGACCTAGGCCCGGTGGACGTAGCCCTGCTCCCAGTCTGGGGCTGGGGCCCCAACCTCGGCCCAGGCCACCTCACCCCAGAACGGGCCGCCCAAGCCGCCGCTCTCCTCCAGGCCCGCACGGCAGTTCCAGTCCACTGGGGCACCCTCGCCCTCCCTGGCCTCCACCGCACGGCCAAAATGCGCCGGCTCCTCGTGGAACCCCCGCGCACCTTCGCGCACCACGTCCGCTGCCTAGGCCTGGACACCGAGGTCCTGCACACCCGCCCCGGCTCCGACGTCCTGTTCCCGGCCCGCAAGGAGCGCGGGTGAACTGGACAGACCCGTCAGCGATCGGCTACCCGGCGCTGTTCGGCGGAGTACTGCTCGGCTCCGTCATCCCGATCGTCCCGACCGGCGCGGTCGTCGGAGCGGCAGCCGCGGTCGCGATGACCACCGACCACCTCTCGCTCCCTCTGGTGATCCTGCTGGCAGTCGCAGGCGCGTACCTGGGCGACGTGATCACCTTCGCCGTTCCGAGATTCGGCAGCGAACCGCTGCTGCGCTTCGTAGAACGACGCCAGCAAGCCGAACGCCTCGCCAAAGGCCGGGAACAGTTCTCGAGACGCGGCTGGCAGCTCGTGGTGATCGGCCGTCTAGTACCCGCCGGACGCATCCCAGTCCTGCTGGCCGCGGGCACACTCGGCTACCCCTGGCGCAAGTTCCTGCCGTCCGGCCTCCTGGCCTGCGTGCTGTGGGCAGTGGCGTACTCGCTGCTGGGCATCCTCAGCGGCGGCATCTTCGACTCGCCGCTCATCGCGACGCTGCTCGCCACCGTCCTGGTGCTGCTGGTGACCGTGCTGACCACGCTGATCTCCAGGAAACGGGCGGCCAACCAGACGGGAGGACATCGATGACGACACCTGCTCCGGCGAAGGGCCGATTGCTGCGCGGCGGCCGGGTCGTCGCGCGGGTCCTGCTGGTCTGGGTGGCGGTCACCGGAGCGCTGCGGCTGCTCGACGCGTGGCTCGACGGGTTCACGATGCAGTCCTGGTGGCAGCCGACGGTGTGCGCGCTGATCCTCGGGCTGCTCGTCTCCGTGGTGTGGCCGCTCGTGGTCCGGGTGGCGTGGCCGATCGCGTATTTCACCCTCGGCGTCGGCACGTACATCCTGCTCAGCGCGGCTGCCCTGGCGATCCTGCAGGCCGTGCCCGGGGTTGAGCTGCACGGGTTCTCCACCGCGGTCGTCATCACCGTCGCGATGTCCGCGGTGGGCGCGGTGATCTCCAGCGTGCTCGCCGTCGACGAGGACGAGATCTTCTTCCGCCGTGCCGCGCGCCGCCGGCGGAAAGCGAAGCACCGCACCGATTTCGCCGACCAGCCGCCCGGCGTGGTCTTCCTGCAGATCGACGGGCTGGGTTACGACACCGTCCGCCGCGCTGTCCGGGACGGCGACATGCCGACCTTCGCCAAGTGGCTGTCCGAGGACACGCATTCGCTCACCCGCTGGCACACCGACTGGAGTTCGCAGACCGGCGCGAGCGTCTGCGGGATCCTGCACGGTTCGAACCACGATATCCTCGGTTTCCGCTGGTACGAAAAGGATCGCGACCACGTCATGGCGTGCGCGCATCCGTCCGACGCGGCCGAGATCGAGCGGCGGCACAGCGACGGACAAGGCCTGCTGTCGATCGGCGGCGCGAGCCACGGCAACCTCTTCTCCGGCGACGCCCCGCACGTCAGCCTGACCATGAGTTCGGTGCCGGTCCTCACGCCGCGCAAGCGTCGCCGGGACCGCGTCGGCGCTGGGTACCGCGCTTACTTCGCCAACCCGGTCAACGTGTTGCGCACCTTCGGCGTCGCGCTCGCCGACGTCGTCCGCGAGCTGTCCGCGGCGGCCAAACAACGGCGCGCCGGCGTCCTGCCGCGGATCCCGCGCGGCGGCGTCTACCCGCTCGCCCGGCCTGGCACGACGGTGATCGCGCGCGACGTCGTGGTGTCCGCGATCATCGGCGACATGCTCGCCGGACGGCCCGTGGTGTACGCCGATTTCCTCGGCTACGACGAGGTCGCGCACCACTCCGGCATCGAACGGTTCGACACGCTGGAGGTGCTGCGCTCGATCGACCAGCAGTTCGCGCGGCTGCTGCGGGCCGGTCGGCTCTCGCCGCGGAAGTACCACATCGTCGGGCTGTCGGATCACGGACAGACTCAAGGCCAGGCGTTCGTCGACCGGTTCGGCGAGACCGTCGAGGCGCTCGTCGGACGGCTCTGCGGCGGCGAACCTGTTGCTGAGCAAGGAAAGCGCCGGCAGGCGGAAAGCTGGCAGGTCAACGCCGCCCTCGCCGAGGCGACCGCGACCGGCGGCCTGATCGCGCGACGGCTGCGTGCCCGGGTCGAAGGCGCGGAAGGAGCCGAGAACCGGCCGCGCACCGCGACCGGCTCGCCGGGCCAGGTCACCCGCGTGGCTCCCGGAGTGGTCGCCGTGGTGTCCGGGCACCTGGCGATGGTGTCGTTCACCGAACACGAGGGCCGGGTCGAACTGGAGACGATCGAACGGGAGTACCCGGACCTGCTGCCGACCCTGGTCGACCACGACGGCGTCGGATTCCTGCTGGTCCGCAGCCACGAATTCGGCCCGGTGGTGCTGGGCCGCGACGGCTTGAAGCGGCTGGCGACCGGCGTCGTGATCGGCGAAGACCCGCTGGCCGACTACGGACCGTACGCCGCTGAGCTGGTCCAGCGCGTCGACAGCTTCCCGCATTGCGCGGACATCATGATCAACAGCCGGTACGACGCGGACTCCGACCAGTCCTCGCCGTTCGAACGGCACGTCGGCTCACACGGCGGTCTCGGCGGACCGCAGCAGCGCGGCTTCCTGTTGCATCCGCGAGAATTCCCCGCGCCCGGCGAACCCGTCGGCGCGGAAGCCGTGCACCGCGTGTTCCGCGACTGGCTCACGTTCCTCGGCCATCCGGAACCCGGTGCGGCCGAAGGCAAAACCGCTGTCGTCCCCTCGGAGGTAGTGTCATGAGCAACCCAATCGTCTACGGCGCAAGCTGGTGCCCGGACGTCAAACGCAGCCGCGCGCTGCTCGACGCGAAGGGTGTCGAGTACGACTACGTGGACGTCGAGGCCGACGCCGCCGCCGAAGCCCGCGTACGCCAGCTGCAGGACGGCGCGCGCCGCATCCCGACCATCGTCTTCGCGGACGGCAGCCACCTCGTCGAGCCGAGCGACGACGAACTCAACGCACACCTGTCGCGGTGACTCCGCTGACAGAACTCCCGCTGGGCACGCGGGTCGTCGTGCGATACCGGATCGAGGGCGGGTTCACCGACGCCCTTGGTCCGTTGCGCGCTCGCGACGCCGAGACCTGCACTGTCGAGACCAAACGCGGGCTGGTTGTCGTCCCGTTGGCCGCGGTGGTCGCGGCCAAACCGGTGCCGCCGGCGCCGCAGCGAAAATCGAGTGGCCCGCCCGAGCCGAATTTGTGACGATCACCGGATGCGCACCTTCGACGAACTGGTGGACGAGGCCTCGTCGGCATCCGTGGACGGCTGGGATTTCTCGTGGCTCGACGGACGGGCCAGCGAGCAGCGGCCGTCCTGGGGGTATCAGCGGCTGATCGGCGAGCGGATGCGGGACGTCCAGTCCGTTGTGGACATCCAGACCGGAGGCGGCGAAGTCCTGGCAGGCGTGCCGGTGCTGCCACCGCTGACGGTCGCCACCGAATCGTGGCCGCCGAATCTCGAGAAGGCCGCCGCGTTGCTCGAACCTCGTGGTGCGACCGTCGTCGCGGACACCGACGAGCCGCCGCTTCCGTTTCAGGACAACACGTTCGAGCTGGTGGTCAGCAGGCATCCGGTGACGGTCTGGTGGGACGAGATCGTGCGGGTTCTCCAGCCCGGCGGCAGCTATCTGTCGCAGCACGTGGGGCCATGGAGTGTGTTCGAGCTGGTCGAGTACTTTCTCGGGCCGCAGACGCCGGAGGTTCGCAACAGCAGGCATCCAGACCGCGCGAAGGCCGAAGCGGAGAAGGCCGGGCTTGAGGTCGTGGACCTGCGCTTCGAGGAGCTGCGCACCGAGTTCCACGACATCGGTGCGGTGATTTACTTCCTGCGCAAGGTGATCTGGATGGTTCCGGGGTTCACGGTGGACGAATACCTGCCGCGCCTGCGCGAGCTGCACGAGGAGTTGCAGAAGGGGCCGTTCGTGGCGACGACTACTCGGTATCTGATCGAGGCGCGCAAGCGATAGCCGCCTCGATGCCTTCCGCCAGCACCGCCACACCGGCTTCAAAGCTCAGCCGCGCTTCATGCTCCAAATAGGACACTCCGGCGGGCGGTGGCGGCGCGCTCTCCTCGCCCAACCGCGCAACATGCGGATACCGCTCAGCCAGATCCGGAGCCAGCTCGCCGAGCGCGGACGTCCGCGCCCGCCACCAGTCCTCATCGGACAGTCCGGTTTCCTTCAGCGCCAGCCGGGATTCGGCGGCGATCTGCACCGCACCGCGCACGACGTTGAGCAGCGCGCCCACCAGCCGCCGCACCTGACCGGCGGGCAGGCCGGTCGCGAACAGCACCCGCAGCACCGTTTCCTGCATCCGGAACTCCCCCGGACCCAGCACCGGGCGCGCGTAGGAGACCTGCAGCAGCCACGGGTGGCGCAGATGGAAGTCCCACAGGTCACCGGCCAAAGACACCAGCGCGGGACGCCAGCCGCCGGACAGGTCGTGGTCGTCGCGCAGATCGCCGAACACCTGGTCGCACATCAGGTCGATCAGCTCGGTCTTGCTCGGCACGTACGTGTACAGCGCCATCGCCGTGCGCCCGAGCCGTTCCCCGACCGCGCGCATCGACAACGCCGACATGCCCTCAGCGTCTGCGAGTTCGATCGCCGCGCCCACGATGAGGTCGACGCTCAGCGCCGGTTTCGGCCCCGGTGCGCTGCGCGATTCGACGCCCGCGCGCCACAGCAGCTCCATCGAACGGCGGGCGTCGCCCTGCCCCGCGAACACGACCACCGGCGACCCCTTTCTCCTTACAGGATAAAGGACCGTCGGGGCCGCCGGCTCAGCCGTCCACCTCGATCGCGAGCGCCGGGCAGAGCTGCGCCGCCTCCTTCGCCTGCGCGTGCAGTTCCGCGGGCGGATTTTCCCGCAGCAGCACCACGATTCCGTCCTCGTCGCGCTGATCGAACACCTCGGGCGCGACGAGCACGCACTGCCCGGCCCCGACGCAGCGGGACTGGTCGACGACCACCTTCATCTCGCGACTCCTTTCACCAGGTCACGGGGAGTTCATGCACCCCGTACACGACCATGTCGTGCTTGAACTTCAGCTCGTCCACCGGCGCGGCCAGCCGGAGCGTCGGGATCCGCCGGTACAGCGTCCGGTACACCACCTGCAGCTCGACCCGCGCGAGCGGCTGGCCGAGGCATTGGTGCACGCCGTAGCCGAACGCGACGTGGTGGCGCGCCTTGCGGGTGACGTCGAGCTTGTCCGGCTCGGGGAACTGCGTCTCGTCGCGGTTGGCGACGTCCGTGGCCGCGACCAGGCCCTCGCCCTCGCGGACGGTCTGCCCGCCGATCTCCAGGTCTTCGAGCGCGACGCGGCGGCGTCCGGAGTGGACGATCGTCAGGTAGCGCAGCAGTTCCTCGACCGCGTTGGCGAGCAAAGCGTCGTCGCCGTCGCGGACCGCGGCGAGCTGATCCGGGTTCTCCAGCAACGCCACCGTGCCGAGAGCGATCATGTTCGCCGTGGTCTCGTGGCCGGCCACGAGCAGCAGCTGCCCCATCGCGGCCGCTTCCTCGACGGTCATCGTGCCAGCGGAGACCGGTCCGGTCGCGAGCCTGCTGAACACGTCATCGGCCGGATCGTCGATCTTCTTCTCGACCAGCCGCCCGAGATAGCCTTGCAGTTCCTCCGCCGCCGCGAGCGACTCTTCGGCGGTCGCCTCCCGTGAGACCAAGACCTTGCTGCAGCGGTGGAAGAAGTCGCGATCGTCGTACGGCACGCCGAGCAGTTCGCAGATCACCAAGGACGGCACCGGCAGCGCGAACGCCTGCACGAGATCGGCGGGTTTCGGACCGGCCAGCATCTCGTCGAGCAGTTCGTCGACGATCTGCTGGATCCGCGGCCGCATCGCCTGGATCTTCTTCACCATGAAATCGCCGGTGAGCAGCCGGCGCTGGGCGGCGTGCTCCGGCTCGTCCATGCCGATGAACGACTTGAACCGGCTGCGCCGAGCCTTGATCCCCGGCGTCTGCGGCGGATAGCCGGCCCGGTCCGGATCGGCGCTCACCCGAGGGTCGGCGAGCAGGGCGCGAACGTCCTCGTAGCGGGTGAACAGCCACGGTTCGCTGCCGTCCCAGATCCGCACGCGCGACACCGGCTCGTCGCGCAGCCTGCGGTCGAGTTCGGGCGGCGGATCGAACGGGCAGCGCCCGCGGGTCATCGGAAATTGCTCTACGGGCCGGGCCTCCGGCATCACAGCCTCCTGGAGGAGAAGTCACCAAACGAGTGTTCGGATACTTACTGAACACATGTTAGGCGTTGTGGTGAACGATTGCCCAGCAGTGCGGCTCAAGATCACCGGGATGGCCGTGGACGAGCGTGGCAAACGGGGAGAAAACGCCCGTGGCTCAAGCGAAAATGAGCGCCAGCAGCTCGTCGGCGAAGCTCACCACTTCGTCCCCGCCGGGCTGCCTTCCGGTCGAATGGAACAGCGCGACGCGGCCATGCGCGCCGACGAACGCGATCACTCCGGCCCGTTCGGCGGGCACGCGGAGCTCGGCGCCGGACTCGGCGCAGCGGGCGAACGCGGCGGTGATCCGGTCGACGAGATCGACCGCCGGACCGTGCGGCCGGACCTCCGGGGACGGCCGGCTGGCCCCGTTGGCCGTCATCAGCCGGTAGTGGCCAGGGTTGGCCATCGCGAACCGGCAGTACGTGTGCAGCAGCGCGCGCACCCGGCCCACCGCGTCGCGGGCGGGAACTCGGGACTCGGCCGCGTCCATCGCGACGCGCAGCCGCCCGAACTCGTACTCGGCGAGCCCGGTGACGAGCGCGGCTCGGTCGCTGAAGTGCTGGTAGATGCTGGCCGGGGCGATGCCGACGGCGCGGGCAACCCCGCGGATAGTGAGCGCGTCCTCGCCGTCGAGTTCCGACAGGAGCCTGCTGGCCGCGGCGAGGATTTCCCCGCGCAGCCGTTCGCCCTCGCCCCAGCGGTTGCGCGTGCGGGCCTGGACTTCTTCGGACACTTGCCCATTGTTACCGCTCGCGTTGCCTCATCCGGCTCCGGCCCGCCGCGGATGTCGATCGTTTCGTCGCCCGGCAGCCATCCGAGGTTCACCAACTGGGCGGGGGCGGCCGATAGCGTTCGCCGGTGGACGATCAGGGGTGGCTGGACGACTTCCAGCGGCGGATTGACGAGATGCAGGCCAAAAGCGCTGCCCTGCAGGAGACGCTGAGCACCGCGGAGGGCCGCGCCAAATCGGGCGACGGGCTCGTGTCGGTTTCGGTCGCCCCGAACGGCACGCTCAAGAACCTCGAGATCGACGACCGCGCCCTTCGGCACGGTGGCGCCCGGCTCACCGCCTCGATCATGGACGCTTACGGCAAGGCGCAGCGCCAGGTGTCGCGCGACGTCATCGACGCGTTCGAGCCGATCGCCGGCGACAGCGAGATGATGAACGTGGTCAAGTCGTACCTGCCGGAGCCGGAGGAAGAGCGGGAGCCGGAACCCCCGGCCGAGCCGCCGCGGTCCGAACCGCCCGCCCGGTACCCGGGACCTCCGCCGGGCAGCACCACTCCGCCGGGCAGCGCCGCTTTCGGCCGCCCGATGCCCCCGCCGGCCGGCGCGACCCACAGCCGTCCGCCGATGCCGCCTCCCGGCACCACCCCGCCGCCCCCGGCCGCGCCCGAACCGCCCCGGCCGACGTCCGGCCCGCACCGCCGACGCGCCGCCGGCGAGGACGACGACGAGATGCAGCCCTGGTAACGGCTTGTCAACCCGTCGTTAGTGGTGGGAAATCACCAGTTACCGGACCGTACGAATGGGGGGTCACATTCCGGGAGCTTCTGCCTACTTTGGGTTGAGCGCGCGCAAACCCGGCAAACTCCCCAATCCCCCAGGAGCTTTCTTATGTCCAGGAAGTTCGTGCTGTCCGGCGCGGTCGCACTCGCCGTCGCCGCCACGCCGCTCGCCGGCGCCGTAGCAGTCGCTGCTCCGGCTCCTTCCGTCGCCGCGACGACCACGGTCTACTACTCGACGGCAGGCGCGCCGTCGTTCCGGGCCGCGATCAACGCGGGCGCGGCGAACTGGAACCGCGCGGTGACCAACGTGAAGCTGGTCGAGCGCTCGTCCGGGGCCTCGCTGCGGTACGTCGAGGGCAACGACCCGCGCGGGTCGTACGCGCAGACCGACGGACACGGCTACGGCACCATCTTCATCGACTACACCCAGGCCCGCCAGTACGACAACACGCGGATCACCGCGCACGAGACCGGCCACGCGCTCGGTCTGCCGGACCACTACTCCGGCCCGTGCTCGGAGCTGATGTCGGGCGGCGGCCCCGGCCCGTCCTGCCACAACGCCAACCCGAACTCGCAGGAAGCGTCCCGGGTGCAGCGGTTGTGGGTCAACGGAATCCGCGCGGCGGCCGGACCGCAGCAGCGGATCTACGAGCAGGTGCCGGTCGGCTGATCGGCTGAGCGAGCGGCGGCCGGGCGCGTCCCGGCCGCCGCTTCGCTGTCAAGGCTTCCTTGTCAGATAGCGCCGTTCGGGCCCGGGTTGAGGTCGGAATCCTCCTCTTTCCGCCGGGACAGCGAATCCCCGGACGCCGCCGGTGGTTGGCTTGCCTTCAGACGAAGGGGAGGCATTCATGGCGGAAATCGTTCTGGTTCACGGCGCTTGGAGCGACGGGTCGGCGTGGCTGGAGGTGATCCCCGCGCTGCATCGGCAAGGACACCGGGTCCGTGCGGCACACCTGCCGATGACCTCGCTCGCGGACGACATCGCCGAGGTCCGCCGGGAGATCGCGACCTTCGGCGGCCCGGTCGTGCTGGCCGGCCATTCCTACGGCGGCGCGGTGATTTCCGGTGCGGCGAAGGACAATCCGCAGGTCAACGCCCTGGCATACTTCGCGGCGTATGTCCCGGACGAAGGCGAGAACGTGCCTTCGCTGAACGGCAAATTCCCGGGCTCTCCTGGCAACGACGCGATGGTGTTCCGCGAGGACGGGTGGTCGTCGATCGACCCGGACCGCTTCCATTACGCCTTCGCCGCCGACGTGGCTCCCGAACGAGCCGCCGCGCTGGCCTCGGTGCAACGACGCGCTCGCGCCGAATGCTTCGCGGCACCCGCGGGTCCTGGTGCCTGGCGCGATCTGCCGACGGCTTACGCAGTGTCCACAGAGGACCGGATTCTCCATCCGGACCTGCAGCGCTGGTTAGCTGAGCGGGCTGGGTCTGATTGTGTCGAACTGGCGGCTAGCCATTACTCGCTGCTGTCCCAGCCGGAGGCGGTGGCGACGGTGATCGACAAGATCGCTGCCCGCGGCGAGTAGCGGCTACTTCCCCGCAGCGGCTTCGAGGACCGCGAAATCCGCCGCCTGCATGGGTCGCGCGTGTCCGGGGCGCGGAGTTCGCGGCTCCCTGACGACGGTGACTGGCACCGTCGCCAGCCCGAGCCGCAGCGCTACAGCGATCCGATGGTTGCCGTCCAGCGTGCCGAACTCCTCGCAAAACCCGAGCCGCAACGGCGTGCGGATTCCGTGCCGCGCGATGTCCTCGGCGAGGGCGTCGAGGTGTCGCGGGCTGTCCACCAGCGCGGAGCCCACTGTTTCCCGATCCACCGCCCGGTACCGGACCACGAGCGGAACAGGCAGTTCAACCGGCATCCGCCCATCCTGGCACGGCGGAAATTCAGTTGCCCAGTCCCGATCGGACAGCCGAGTATTCCCGCCATGACCACCGAACCCGCGCGCCGTCCCCCGTCCCGCTGTCTTGCCTCCCGCGGCAAGCAGCAGACGGCTCAGGAAGGGACTAGCCAGGCCGTCCGATGAGCGCCGCGCTGGTCGCGGGGCTTGTTGCCGGGTACGGGATCGCCATGCCGGTCGGTGCGATCGGCGTGTATCTGGTCGAGCTCACCGCGCGCACGTCGTGGCGGGTCGGGGCGGCCGCGGCGATGGGCGTGGCCACCGCGGACGGCGTCTACGCCGTTCTCGCCACCACCGGCGGTGCCGCGCTGGCCCCGCTGCTCGCCCCGATCACCACTCCCCTGCGCTTGACCTCCGCGGTCGCCCTGTTCCTGCTCGCCGCGTGGACGGCGGTCCGAGCTATCCGGCGTTATCGATCCGCCGAAACTCCTTTGCTGGCAACGGAACCACACCCGCTAAAAGCATACGCGACACTGCTCGGCCTGACCCTGCTCAACCCGACCACCATCATCTACTTCACCGCACTCGTCCTCGGCGAACGACCGGCGAACGGCACCGTGTTCGCCGCCGCCGCGTTCGCCGCTTCGGCCAGCTGGCAACTGCTACTGGCCATCGGCGGCGCGTTGCTCGGACGCGGCCTCACCGGTCCGCGCGGACGGCTCGGCACCGCTTTGCTGTCCAGCGCGGTGATCCTCGTGCTGGCGGCGCGACTGCTCTAGGAAACGACCGTACTTTCCCTTACCTCCAGGGAAAACGGCGGCTGCACCGAACGCGGCGCGGCGCTCTCGGTACCGGCAAGGCGGCTGTGGATCAGGTCGATCGCGGCCTCGGCGATGGCCGCCTTGTCCGGCGAGATCGTGGTGAGCGCGGGCAGGCTGAACGCGCTCTCCTCGGTGTTGTCGAAGCCGACGATCGCGATGTCGTCGGGCACCCGAAGACCGTGCTCGGCCGCCGAGCGCAACGCGCCGACGGCCAGCAGGTCGTTGAAGCAGAACACCGCGTCCGGCGGTTCTTCCTGTGTCAGCAAGCGTTTCATCGCCGCGGCACCCTCGGCGCGGTGATACTTCGCCACCGGCTCCACCAAGGAATCCGCCGACGGCAAACCAGCGTCCGCCAGCGCGGCCCGATAACCGGCGAGCCGCAGCGACGACGTCCCGCGCTGGGGATTCGCGCCGATAGCGGCGATCCGGCGACGGCCGAGCGAAACCAGGTGCGACACCGCGACGTGCGCGGCCCGCACGTTGTCGATCGCCACCCGGTCGAGCGCGACGTCCACCGCATGCTCGCCGAGCAGCACCAGCGGGATTTTCCCTTCCGCCGCAGGGAAATCGTCTGCTTCGAGCGCTTCGGGATGCACCAGGGCACCGTCTACTAAATGCGGACCCAGTGAGTCCACAGTGGCCCGTTCCCGGTCACGAGTCCCTTGCGTCTGCTCGATCAGCACGCTCCACCCGCGGCGCTGCGCGGCGGTGATCACCAGCCCGGCCATCTCGCCGAAGTACGGAATGCTCAGCTCCGGAACCATCAACGCCAGGAACCCGGTCCGCCCGCGCCGCAGGTTGCGCGCGCCGACATTCGGCCGGTACCCGGTCGCGGCCAGTGCTTCTTCGACGCGCCGCCGGTTCTCCGGCTTCACGAACGCGTAGCCGTTCACCACGTTCGACACGGTTTTCACCGAAACGCCCGCCAGCGTAGCGACGTCCTTCAGGGTCACGGCCACGCTGACTCCTCATCTCGTCCGCCCAGAGCCCATCACGAGCCCGCGAGGCTTCCGGCACCAGCCCCGACGACCACGTAGTGTAGCGACGTTTTGCCTGTTTACAACGTTGTTCCAACGATGTAAAAATAGCCGGAGCTCAGCGGGGTGACGGGCGTCACGCCGCCGAGCGGGTTGCCCCAGTCGTCGGCTGCGAGGAGTCCGCCGTGTCCCCGTCCGTCCCTGCCCGCTTCGCTCTGGTCGCCGGCGCCGCCACGGCACTCGTGCTCGCCGGCTGCACCAGCCGCGAGGAAACCCCGGCCGCGCAAAGCAACGGCTCCGGCCCGGCCGCCTCGGCCGCGTCCGCCGCGCCGAGCGCCGACGGCTGCACCATCGACAAGACCGGATACCCGAAGCTCGACCCGAAGACGGCGATCGTCGGCTTCTCCCAGTCGGAGAAAGAGGCGAACCCGTTCCGGATCGCCGAGACGCAATCCATCCGCAGCGAGGCGGGCAAGCTCGGCATCCCGGCCGACCACCTGCTCACCACGAACGCGCAGAGTGACCTCAACAAGCAGATCTCGGACATCAAATCGCTGCTGGACCGGGGCGCGCAGCTGCTCATCGTGGCCCCGCTGAACTCCGACGGCCTGCAGCCCGCGCTCGACGCGGCGAAGGCGAAGAAGGTCCCGGTGGTCACCATCGACCGGCAGGTCACGTCGAAGGCGTGCACCGATTACCTGACCTTCATCGGGTCCAACTTCATCGAACAGGGCCACCGCGCGGCCGCCTCGCTGGCGAAGGCGACCGGCGGCAACGGCAAGGTCGCGATCCTGCTCGGATCCTCGGGCAACAACGTGACCACCGACCGCACCAAGGGCTTCAAGGACGAACTCGCGAAGACGCCCGGCCTGACCGTGGTCGCCGAGCAGACCGGCGAGTTCGACCGGTCCAAGGGACAGTCGGTGATGGAACAGCTGATCCAGAGCCATCCGGACCTCACCGCCGTGTACGCGGAGAACGACGAGATGGGCATCGGCGCGGTCAACGCGCTCAAGACCGCGGGCAAGAACCCCGGCAAGGACGTGAAGGTCGTGTCCGTCGACGGCACGCGCAACGCGGTGCAGCTGATCGTGGACGGCAGCTACAACGCGGTCATCGAGTCGAACCCGCGGTTCGGGCAGCTGGCGTTCCAGACGCTGCAGCAGTTCGAGGACGGCAAGCCGATCCCGCCGAGCATCGTCATCACCGACGACTCCTACGACGAATCGAACGCGGCCCAGAAGGTCGGGAACGCGTACTGATGACGAGCACGGCCGACACCGAGGTGGCGACCATGACCGCACCAGTGCTCGAGGTGACCGGGGTGACCAAGCGGTTCCCCGGCACCGTGGCCCTCGACGACGTCTCCTTCAGCCTGCGCCGCGGCGAAGTCCACGCGCTGGTCGGGGAAAACGGCGCGGGCAAGTCCACTTTGATCAAAGTCCTCACCGGCGTGTACCGGCCGGACGAGGGCGAGGTCCGCCACCTCGGCGAGCCGGTCGATTTCCGCAAGCCGATCGACGCGCAGCGCGCCGGGATCTCCACCATCTACCAGGAGGTCAACCTCGTCCCGCTGATGAGCGTGGCGAGCAACGTCTTCCTCGGCCGGGAACCGCGCACCCGCACCGGGTTGGTGGACTGGTCGGCGATGAACGAGCAGGCGCGCGAACTGCTCAGCGGTTATGGGATCGACACCGATGTGCGACGTCCATTGCACACGCTCGCGGTCGGGGCGCAGCAGATGGTCGCGCTGGCCCGCGCAGTGTCCACAAAGGCCGGTGTAGTCGTGATGGACGAGCCGACCTCGTCGCTCGAACCGCGCGAAGTGGACACCCTGTTCGAGGTGTTAGCCCGGTTGCACGCCGACGACATCTCGGTGCTCTACGTGAGCCACCGGATGGACGAGCTGTATCGGGTGTGCGACAGCGTCACGGTGTTGCGCGACGGCCGCGTGGTCCACAGTGGACCTCTGAAGCCGTTGCCGCGCATTGAACTGGTGTCGATGATGCTCGGCCGGGAGATCCGGCAGATCCGCGCTGAAGGCGTCACCGCGTTCGGCGAGGAGCATCATGCGGAGAAGGAACCGTTGCTGCAGGCCTCTCATTTATCCGGCGGGAACAAGCTGCACGACGTTTCGGTGAGTGTCCGGCCGGGCGAGGTTGTCGGCCTGGCTGGGCTTCTCGGGTCTGGCCGGAGCGAAACTGCGCGAGCCGTCGTAGGGGCGTTCCCGCTCGACGGCGGCACCGTACTGATAGCCGGAAAGCCGTTGAAGCGCGGGAAGATCTCCGCCGCGATGCGAGCCGGGATCGCGTTGCTGGCCGAGGATCGCAAGGCGGACGGGATCATTCCGAACCTGTCCGTGCGCGAGAACATCGTGCTCGCCGCGCTGCCGCGACTGTCCACTTTCGGCTTCGTCAGCCGGTCCAAACAGGACCGGGTGGTGAAGAAGTTCATGGAACGGTTGCGGATCAAGGCGTCCAGCCCGGAGCAGAAGGTGTCCGAGCTGTCCGGCGGCAACCAGCAGAAGGTGCTGCTGGCGCGCTGGCTCGCTACCGGTCCGAAAGTGCTGCTGCTGGACGAACCAACGCGCGGCATCGACGTCGGAGCCAAGGCCGAGGTGCAGGCGCTCATCGACGAACTGGCCCAGGACGGGCTCGGCGTCCTGCTGATTTCGTCCGAACTGGAAGAGATTCTCGACGGCGCGGACCGGGTGGTCGTGCTGCGCGACGGCAGCGTCGCCACCGAACTGGCCGGCGACGCGGTCACCGAGGACAACGTGCTGGCGGCCATCGCCGCAGGGGGTGACAACGATGTCGACGGCGACACTGACGAGACCTGACCGCGCCCGCGTCACGAGCTGGCTGCAGAACTACGGTGTGTACCTGGCCGTGGTCGTGCTGCTGCTGTTCAACATCGCGTTCACGCAGAACTTCCTCTCCGCGGCCAACTTCCGCACGCAACTGGTGCAGGCCGCACCCGTGTGCATCGTCGCGCTCGGCATGGCGCTGGTGATCGGCACCGAGGGCATCGACCTGTCGGTCGGTTCGGTGATGTCGGTCGCCGCCGCACTCGTCCCGCTGTATCTCGGCGCGGGCCCGCTGATGGTGATCGTGGTCGCGCTGATCGCCGGGGTCGCTTCCGGGCTGTTCAGCGGATTTCTGGTGGCGCAGCTCGGTATTCAGCCGATCATCGCGACGCTGGCCTTACTGGTCGGCGGTCGCGGGCTAGCGCTGGTGATCGCGCACGGACAGCTGGTGCAGCTGCACAACCCGGACTTCCTCGCGCTCGGCACCGGCGACGTCCTCGGCGTGCCGATCATGGTCCTCGTGGCCGCGGTTCTCTCCGTGCTGGCCGGATTGCTGGTGCGGCGCACCACGTTTGGCCGGCACCTGGTCGCAGTCGGCGGCAACCGTCCTGCTGCGACACTCGCCGGGCTGCCGGTGAAACGCGTCCTGATCGGCGTGTACGCCATGTCCGGCGCGTTGGCGGCAATCGCTGGCGTGCTGTCCACCGCACGACTCGCGGCGAGCGATCCCAACGATCTCGGCCTGCTGATGGAGCTTTCCGCGATCACCGCGGTGGTAGTCGGCGGAACTCCGCTCACCGGCGGCCGCGTGCGCGTGCTCGGCACGGTGTTCGGCGCGTTGCTCATGCAATTGGTGCACGCCACGCTGATCAAGCACAACCTGCCCGATTCCGCCGCGCAAATGGTGCAGGCCGCCATCATCGTCGCCGCGGTGTACGTCGCCCGGGAACGGAGCACGCGATGATCGCGACCACCGCCGCCCCGCCATCAGAACGGGGTGCCGCGTTCGCCGCAGTCCTGCAACGCCAAGGCGCGGCCGTAGTACTCGTGCTGGGCGTGGCCGCCGCGTGGTTTGCCTTCCCGCGCTTCGGGTCTGCGGACAATCTGCGTGATCTCGCGTTGCAAAGTTCGTTCCTGGCAGTGATCGCGCTGGGCATGACTTTTGTGATCATCTCCGGCGGGATCGATTTGTCCGTTGGATCGGTGTACGCGCTCGGCGGCGTGCTGGCCGCGTACGGCTCTCGCTACGGCCTGGTCGTCGCGATCCTGCTGCCCTTGGTCGTTTGTGGACTGATCGGGTTCATCAACGGTCTTCTCATTGCCCGCACGAAAATGGCGCCGTTCATCGTCACGCTCGCGTCGTTGTTGTTCGCTCGCGGGCTCTTGCTGGCCTTGACCAACGAGGGCGCGACAACGTACAAAGTGGAGCCGGGATCGGCGTTGCTCTGGCTGGGGCAAGGCAAGATCTTCGGCGTCGGCGTACCGGTGTACCTCGCTTTGGTCCTTTTCGGACTCGGCGGGCTGCTGCTGCGCCGCACCCGGTTCGGCCAGTCGGTCTTCGCGCTCGGCGGCTCGGAACAGTCCGCGTTGCTGATGGGTCTTCCGGTGGCCCGCACCAAAATCACCCTCTACGCGCTCAGCGGCACGCTCGCCGGATTCGCCGGCGTGCTCACCGCGGCGTATCTGCAATCGGGCGTCACCGTGCTCGGCGTCGGCACGGAACTGGACGCGATCTCCGTCGTGGTCATCGGCGGAACGCTGCTCACCGGCGGCGCGGGAACCGTCGTCGGCACGCTCGTCGGCGTGCTGCTGAAGACGCTGATCCAGAACGTCATCAACCAGGTCGGCACTCTCGATTCCAACTACCAGACGGTGGTCAGCGGCGCGTTCCTGCTGGTCGTCGTCGTGATCCAGCGGCTGCTGGCCCGTTCCCGCCGATCCTGAACCCCGTGCAGTTCCATCCGCGCTGATCCACCTGTTAGTAGGAGGTTCGACGATGGTCCGTCCTGCCCGCAGACCCGGCCGTTTGGCCACGGTGGCCGCCGCGCTCGCCGTGGCCGTTTCCGGGTTGTCGAGTGTCCCCGCCGCCGCGGCAGATCCGCCGCAATGGCAACGCCTCACCCCTCCCCTGACCACCCCCTGGACCAACCAGGTTTCGCCGAGCAACGCCCTTCCGGAATACCCGCGCCCGCAGCTGACCCGCGACAACTGGCAGAACCTCAATGGCGTCTGGGAATTCTCCGCCGCCAAACCGGGCGATTCGCCGCCGATCAACCGCAGTCTCGACGAACGCATTCTCGTGCCTTACCCGGTCGAATCGGCGTTGTCGGGAATCATGCGGCACGAAACGTCGATGTGGTACCGGCGGACGTTCCAGGTGCCGAAGAACTGGCACGTCGGCGGCCGAGACCAGCGGCTGATCCTGCACTTCCAGGCGGTCGACTACGACACCACGGTGTGGGTCAACGGCCACCAGGTCGCCCGCCACACCGGCGGTTACGACGCGTTTTCCGCGGATGTCACCAATGCGCTGACCACCGGGAAAGACCAGGAAGTCGTCGTCGGCGTCACGGATCCGAATGACGCGGGCGGGCAACCGCTCGGCAAGCAACGCAAACCCGGCGACGGAATCTTCTACACCCCGTCGTCCGGAATCTGGCAAACCGTCTGGATGGAACCGGTGACCCCGGCCTACATCTCCAAAGTGGACACCACGCCGGACGTCGCCAGCGGTTCGGTGACCGTCAACGCCGTCGTGGGCGGACCGGTGAAGCAACGCGTGGAAGCCGTCGCCTACGACCACGGCCGCGTCGTCGGCCGCGTGTCCGGACCGGCGAACACTCCGTTGAAGCTCAAGGTGAACCGGCCGCATCTGTGGACGCCGGACGATCCGTTCCTGTACGACCTGCGCGTCTCACTGTCCTCTGGGGACAGTGTCGGCTCGTACTTCGGCCTGCGGTCGGTTTCCGTCGGCAAGACCGCGGACGGCAAGCAGCGGATGATGCTCAACGGCAAGTTCGTGATGCAACTCGGCCCACTGGACCAAGGTTTCTGGCCGGACGGCATCTACACCGCGCCCACCGACGCCGCGCTGAAGTTCGACCTGGAGCAGGAAAAGGCGCTCGGGTTCAACATGGTGCGCAAGCACATCAAGGTCGAACCCGACCGCTGGTACTACTACGCGGACAAACTCGGGCTCATGGTGTGGCAGGACATGCCCGCGATGAAGGACGACATCGAGGCGACGCCCGCGTCCCAGGCGAACTTCGAATCCGAACTGCACCGGATGATCGACCAGCACCGCAGTTTCCCGTCGATCGTCACCTGGGTGCCGTTCAACGAGGGCTGGGGCGACTACGCCGTCGGCCGGATCGCCGACCAGGTCAAGGCCTGGGACCCGACGCGGCTCGTGGACGCCGAGTCGGGCGTGAACTGCTGCCGGTCCGAACCGGACAGCGGGCGCGGCGATCTCTACGACGATCACACCTACACCGGCCCCGGAACCCCGGTGCCGGACGCAACCCGAGCCGCGGTCGACGGCGAGTACGGCGGCCTGGGTCTGAAGGTCGACGGACACCAGTTCGACCCGGCCGGCAGCTTCGCCTACGAGATGGAACCGGACAGCGCCACGCTCACCCGGCGCTACGGCGAACTCCAGCAACGCCTGCTGCTAGCCGGACGGCAATGCGGGGTGTCGGCGGGCGTGTACACGCAGACCACCGACGTGGAGAAGGAGGTCAACGGCTTCTTCACCTACGACCGTCAGGTGAAGAAGATGGACTTCGCCGCCGTCCGCGCCGCGAACCTGTCGGTGATCAAGGGTGTTGACGGTTCGCCGCAACAGGGTCCGGTGATCCCGCCAGGCACTCCCGGCATCGACGGAATCGCCGCGTATCCGTTCGACGAGAACAGCGGCACCACCGCGGCCGACACCGTGGGCCACCACGACGCGACGCTCGTCGGCGGCGCTTCCTGGACCGCCGGGCACAGCGGTTCGGCCCTCGCGGTGAACGGCTCCGGCCAGTACGCCGACACCGGTGCCGCGCTCGCGAAGACCGACCTGAGCTACAGCGTCGCGGCGTGGGTGAAGTTCAACGCGGTCGGCGACGGTTTCCAGACCGTGGTGAGCCAGGACGGCAACGACCACAGCGCGTTCTTCCTGCAGTACTCCGGCGCGGACCACAAGCTGGCGTTCAGCTTCGTCGGCACGCGGGCGCTCGCGCCGATGACGCCGGAGGCCGGACGCTGGTACCACCTGGTCGGTGTCCGCGACGCCGCTACCGGGCAGCTCGCGCTGTACGTGGACGGTCAGCTCGCTGCGTCGAAGAGCGTCTGTCTCGGCGAGGCGTCCACCGGGCACACGGTGATCGGGCGCGGGAAGTACGGCGGGAACCCGGTCGACTTCCTGAACGGGGCAGTTGACCAGGTGCACGTGTACGACCGAGCGCTGTCCGCGGCGGAGGTGGCGAAGCTTTACGCCTCCTGACGCCTGCTGAACCGAGCGCCTGGACCTGTGAGTCGCGCAGGTCCAGGCGCTTTTATTTCCCCGGCCCCGATACCATTCCCCGGCCCCGACACCGAGCCCCGAGGAGCCCAGCCGTGCCATCCGCCCCGCCGGACGAACTGGCTCCCACCGGCACCCGCCGCCGCCTCGCACGAGCAGCGACGGAGGTGCTCGCCCCCTGGGTGTGGGTGCTCGGCCTGCCGCTCGTGGTCGCCTGGCAGGTCACCGGCCATCAACTCGGCGAAGCCGTGCTGTGGGGCCTGATCGTGGG
Organism: Amycolatopsis sp. NPDC059235; assembly: GCF_042754125.1. NCBI lineage: Bacteria > Bacillati > Actinomycetota > Actinomycetes > Pseudonocardiales > Pseudonocardiaceae > Amycolatopsis > Amycolatopsis sp. NPDC059235. The sequence continues at coordinate 9,369 of NZ_JBHZAG010000108.1, read as the reverse complement.
CATCACCGGTTCGCTGATCCCGATGGCGGTCATCGTGCGCGGCGCGAAACGCGGGAAGTGGGACAGCCACCACGTCACCAACCGCGCCGGGCGGCTCGTGCCGTTCGCCGCGTGCATCGGCTCCCTCGCGCTGGGATTCGTGGTGCTGCTCGTCGGCTCCGCGCCGCACGAGATGATCGCGCTGGCCGCCGCTGAGCTGGCCTGTCTGGTCGTCGCGCTGGCGGTGACTTTTGGGCTGAAGTTCAAGATCTCGATGCACGCCATGGTTGCCGCTGGGTCGACTGTGATGCTGATGAAGGTCTGCCACCCCTGGCTCGCCTTGCTTTTCCTTGCGGTGGCGTGGGTTTGCTGGTCGCGCGTCGAGCTGAAAGACCACACCGTCGCGCAGGTGACCATTGGCGCGGTGGCTGGCGTCGTGATCGGCGGGGGCGGCTATCTAGGGCTTGCCGCCTTGCTCGCCTGAGACTCGCTTCGCCCGCACCCGCCGGTAACTCCAGATCAGCAGCGCGAACAGAATCAAGCTGGAGAGAATCAGGCTCGTCCCGGTGCTCCACCCGCTCAGCGGAAGGGAGCGCACCGTCCCCCACACGATGCCCGCGGCCAGCAGCGCGAGCCCGGCCAGCACGGAACCGGCGATCCGCCACGGCGAAGACACGCTTTCCTCGGCGGCTTGCATCGCCCGGGTCCGCACCGGGTCGACAAATCGCTGCAGCGCCGGGAACTCCGAGGCCAGCACGAGCAATCCGGCGAGCACGAGCAGCAATCCCGGTCCCGGCAGCACGAGCAGCACGACCCCGACGATCACCAGCGCCCCGCCGACGACCGACAGGAGCACCCGGCGCACTGGCTTGCCCAATCCCATCGGGTCAGTGTGCCGTCCGGCTCGCAGTGCTGCCAGGCGAAACCTTGCCGGACTGTCCATACTGGACCCCCGTCCTCGCGACGGAGCGCGCGTTTTTGTCGGTGCTGAATGCTTAGCTGCTCAGCGTGGTCGAATCGCTGCCTGACCTCATCCTCCGCTGGCAGGCGGGATGGGGCGCATCCCGAGGCTTCCGTCCTGCCGAACAAGCCCGAGGCGGGCTGCACGTCCTGGTCGGACAACCGGGTCGGCACCGCGAGATCGTCGCGCTGTCCGCCGAACCCGAGGTCCTGCGCAGTCTTGCCAACGAGGCGGCCACTGCTTCGCGCCCGACCTGGCTGACCGTGCCGACCAACCGGCCCGAGTCGGTCGAGGCGATCGTGCGCGAGGCCGGTCTGAAGCTGCGAGACGAACGCGAAGCGCTCATGACCATTCCGTTGCGCCGACATCCACGGCGTCCGGCTCCGCCGCCCTACACCTGCGAAACCGCCCTGAACGGAACGGTGTGCGAAACCGTGCTGAGGCATCCCTCGGGGGTCGCGGCGCGCGGAACCATGGCCGTGGTCGGCACGGACGCAATCGCGGACCGGATCGCCACCGAGCCCGAGCATCGCCGCCGCGGTCTCGGCAGCGTCGTGATGAGCGCGCTCGCGGAAAGCTCCGTGGCGCACGGCGCGACCACCGGGATTCTCATCGCCACCGCGGATGGTCAACAGCTGTATTCAGCGCTGGGCTGGACCACGCGCGCCACCGTCCTCATCGCCCAGACCCCGGCAGGCTGACATGGAATGGCTCACCGACACCCGGACTTCGTACGACACCGTCGCGGAGGACTACGCCGTCTTCGTCCGTGACGCGCTCGGCAAACAGCCGTATCTGCTTGCCGCACTGGGGTTATTCGCCGAACAGGTCAGCGACGGCCCCGTCGCCGACGTCGGCTGCGGCCCCGGCCAAGTGACGGCCTATCTGAACGGCCTGGGCGTCACCGCGTACGGCATCGACCTGTCCCCCGGCATGATCGAGGTCGCCCGGCGCGACTACCCCGCGCTGCGATTCGAAGTCGGCTCGATGACCGACCCGCTGCCCACCGCTTCGCTGGCCGGGATCGTGGCGTGGCAGTCGGTCATCCACCTGCCGGACGACCTGGTCCCGGACGTCTTCGCGAACTTCCGCCAGGCCCTGCGTCCCGGCGGACTGCTCCAGCTGCTGTTCCACGTCGGCGACGAAACCCGGCTCAAAACCGAAGGCTACGGCGGCCACCCGATGAAACTCCAGGTGCACCGCCGCCCACGGGAACGCATGACGAACTGGCTGCGCGACGCCGGGTTCACCGTCGAGGCCGAACTGCTCCTCGATCCGGAAACCCCGGCGCCGCAAGCGATCTTGACTGCCAGGAGCCGTTAATGACCAGCCAGCAGCTGCTCGAAAGACACCGACGCGTACTCGTCATCCGGCTTCGCCTCAGGCGCTGCCGCGACCAGCTGCGCCAGCTCGCGACCAGCCCGCTCCACGCGTTGCTGCAACGCACCGGTCGCCTCGACGCTGCCCCAGTCCGACGACGCCGCGTACACGCCCGTCGCAACCACTGCCGCGCGAAGGTAAGCGAAGAGCGGCCGCAACGCGAAGTCGAGCGCGAGCGAATGCCGTTCCGTACCGCCCGTGGCGGCGAGCAGCACCGGCTTGCCGTCGAGCGCTTCCTTGTCCAGCACGTCGAAGAACGATTTGAACAGCCCGCTGTAGGAAGCGGTGAACACCGGCGTCACGGCGATCAGGCCGTCCGCGCGCGTCACGGTGTCGATCACTTCCCGCAGCTGCGGACTGGGAAACCCGGTGAGCATGTTGTTGGTGACGTCCACCGCGATGTCGCGGAGTTCGAACACCTTCACCGTCACGTCGTCGTCGACCAAGGCGGCGCGGGTGGCCTCGGCCAGCCGGTCGGCCAGCAGCCGCGTCGACGACGGCTGGCTCAGCCCCGCGGTGACCACGGCGATAGTGCGTGCAGTCATGACCTCTCCACTAAGTCAGGCGAACCCAGGTCAAGCGGTGACGGACTGGGCTTCGCGAGCCGCCTTGAGCGATTCGTGCGTGGGTGCGTCCGGCACGTGCGCCGGGCGCTTGGCTTCCAGCTCCTTGCGCAGCACCGGCACGACCTCTTCGCCGAGCAGGTCGAGCTGCTCCAGCACGGTCTTCAGCGGAAGGCCGGCGTGGTCCATCAGGAACAGCTGGCGCTGGTAGTCGCCGAAGTGCTCGCGGAAGGTCAGCGTCTTGTCGATGACCTCCTGCGGGCTGCCGACGGTCAGCGGCGTCTGCTCGGTGAAGTCCTCCAGCGACGGGCCGTGCCCGTACACCGGCGCGTTGTCGAAGTAGGGCCGGAACTCGTTCCACGCGTCCTGCGACTTGGGCCGGATGAACGCCTGCCCGCCGAGCCCGACGATGGCCTGGTCGGCCTTGCCGTGCCCGTAGTGCTCGAAGCGCTGCCGGTAGAACGCGATCAGCTGCTGGAAGTGCGAGGTCGGCCAGAAGATGTGGTTCGCGAAGAACCCGTCGCCGTAGTAAGCGGCCTGTTCGGCGATCTCCGGGCTGCGGATCGAACCGTGCCAGACGAACGGCGGCACGCCGTCGAGCGGGCGCGGAGTCGAGGTGAAGCCCTGCAGCGGGGTGCGGAACTTGCCCTGCCAGTCGACGACCTCCTCGCGCCAGAGCTGGTGCAGCAGCGCGTAGTTCTCGACAGCCAGCGGGATGCCCTCGCGGATGTCCTTGCCGAACCACGGGTAGACCGGGCCGGTGTTGCCGCGGCCCATCATCAGGTCGAGCCGCCCGTCGGCCAGGTGCTGCAGCATGGCGTAGTCCTCGGCCAGCCGCACCGGGTCGTTGGTGGTGATGAGGGTGGTCGACGTCGAGAGGACGATCTTCTTTGTCTGCGCCGCGATGTTCGAGAGCAGCACCGTGGGGTTCGCCGGCGCGGCGAACGGCGGGTTGTGGTGCTCTCCGACGGCGAAGACGTCGAGGCCGACCTCTTCGGCCTTGAGCGCGATCTTGACCATCGCCTTGATGCGCTCGTGCTCCGAGGGCGTGACGCCCGTGGTGGGGTCGGTCGTGACGTCGCCCACCGAGAAGATTCCGAACTGCATGACCGCTCCCTAGCCGGTTGCTTCTTACCTTGCTTGTCGGCACAACTACTCGCGTGGAAGATGTATTCCAACAGGACTATACCGGTGACCTGGGACACGCTGCCGGACCCCATCGGGGGCGCAGCGGCCAGATCCTGTCGGGGGGTGCGGATATCCTGCAGTACGGTGACGGCCCGGGGCCCCTGCTCCGGCCGCCTGTTTGCCCACCGAACAGCTCGCCTCGATCCGGGAGAACGACCTCGTGACCGCTGAGACTCTGTACGGGGCCGATGACCTGACCCACCTCGAGGGACTCGAGGCGGTTCGCAAGCGCCCCGGGATGTACATCGGCTCCACCGACAGCCGAGGCATCAACCACCTCTTCTCCGAGGTCGTCGACAACTCCACCGACGAGGGCGTGGCGGGCCACGCCTCGCGCATCGTCGTCACGCTGCACGGCGACGGCAGCGTCCAGGTGGACGACGACGGCCGCGGCATTCCCACCGGCGTGCACGCCAAATCCGGCCTTTCCGGCGTCGAACTGGTGCTGACCCGGCTGCACGCCGGCGGCAAGTTCGGCGGCTCCGGGTACAAGACGTCGGGCGGCCTGCACGGCGTCGGAGCCTCGGCGGTGAACGCGCTGTCGCACCGCTTCGACGTCACGGTGAAGCAGGACGGCAAGGTCCACCAGATGTCGTTCGCGCACGGCGTGCCCGGCGTGTTCGACGGCCCCGGAGCCAAGGCGAAGTTCACCCGCCGCTCCGGGCTCAACCTCGTCGGCAAGATGAAGCGCGGCGAGCGCAGCGGAACGTCGATCCGCTACTGGTACGACGCGCGGTACTTCGAGACCGGCGCGGTGCTGGACGTGGAAGGCGTGCGGGCGAAGCTGCGCAACACCGCGTTCCTCGTGCCAGGCGTCACGTACGTGCTGCGCACCACGTTCGAGGACACCATCAACGAGGAGACCTTCCACTTCCCGAACGGGTTGTCGGACATGGTCGACTTCCTCGCCCCGGACAGCGAAAAACCCGTCTGCGGCACGCTGATGATCACCGGCGAGGGCACGTACAAGGAAAACGCGGCGGACGCCAACGGCGTCATGCAGTCCAATGTGGAGCGACACGCCGAGGTCGAGGTCGCGCTGCGCTGGGGCACCGGCTACGAGCGCACCGTGGAGTGCTTCACCAACACGATCCGCAACGTGCACGGCGGCACCCACCGGCGCGGGTTCGACCGCGCGGTCACCCGCGCGCTGCAGGACGTGATCGGCAAGACGCGCGGGCTGCTCAAGGCGAAGGAAGACCCGCCGACCACCGAGGACGTGCTGGAAGGCATGACCGCGGTGATCCACGTCCGGCTGCCGGAGCCGCAGTTCACCTCGCAGACCAAGGACGAACTGTCCACCGCGGGCATCACGCGCGTCATCCAGGGCATAGTCGACAAGCAGCTGCGCGCCTGGACCGAGGACCGGAAAACCAAGTCCGAGGCCAAGATCGTGCTGCAGAAGGTGGTCGACGCGGCGCGCGTGCGGCTCACCCAGAAACAGCAGAAAGACGCCGCCCGGCGCAAGACCGCGCTCGAGGGCGCGGCGATGCCGCCGAAGCTGGTCGACTGCCGCACCACCGGCGTCTCGCGCAGCGAGCTGTTTCTGGTGGAGGGCGACAGCGCGCTCGGCTCAGCGCGCATGGCGCGGGTGTCGGAGTACCAGGCGCTGCTGCCGTTGCGCGGCAAGATCCTCAACGTGCAGAAGGCGTCGCTCGGCGACACGCTGAAGAACGCCGAGATCGCGTCGATCGTGCAGGTGCTCGGCGCGGGCACCGGCCGCACGTTCGACCTGTCGACGATGCGCTACGGCCGGGTGATCCTGATGGCGGACGCGGATGTCGACGGTTCGCACATCCGCACGCTGCTGATCACGCTGTTCGCGAAGTACATGCGCCCGGCGATCGAGGACGGCCGGCTGTACGCGGCCATGCCGCCGCTGCACAAGATCACCACGAAGGGCCGCGGTTCGGAGACCATCTTCACCTTCACCCAGCGCGAGATGGAGCAGAAGGTCGCCGAACTCGAAGCGGCGGGCAAGACGGTCGTCACGCCGGTGCCGCGGTTCAAGGGCCTCGGCGAGATGGACGCCGACGAGCTGTGGGAAACCACGATGAACCCGGCGACGCGCTCGGTCCGGCGGATCACGCTGGAGGACGTCGAGGCCGCGGAGCTGGCGCTGGAACTGCTGATGGGCGAGAAGGTCGAGCCGCGGCGCAACTGGCTGGTCGAATCGTCCGACCGCGTCGACCGCGACGCCATCGACGTCTGAGTTTTCCGTTCGTTCCCAAGGAGTTGTGAGCCATGGCTCGCCGTAGCAAGACCCCGGTGACCCGGGTCGACCCGAGCGCGTTCGACTCGCCGGGCGCGCAGGTCTTCGACAACCCGCTGAAGACGGAGATCGAAGACTCGTACCTGGAGTACGCGTACTCGGTGATCCACTCGCGCGCCCTCCCGGACGCGCGGGACGGTCTGAAGCCGGTGCACCGCCGGATCCTGTTCTCGATGAACGAGAACGGCTACCGCCCGACGCACGCGTACGTGAAGTCGTCGCGCGTGGTCGGCGACGTCATGGGCAAGTACCACCCGCACGGCGACGTGGCGATTTACGACGCGATGGTCCGGCTCGCTCAGGACTTCTCGATGAACGCCCCGCTCATCGACGGGCACGGAAACTTCGGTTCCCCGGACGACGGACCGGCCGCGAGCCGATACACCGAGGCCCGGATGTCCCCCGAAGCGATGCTGCTCGTCGGCGAACTCGGCGAGGACACCGTCGACTTCCGCCCGAACTACGACGGTTCGCTCGAAGAGCCTTCGGTGCTCCCCGCCGCGTACCCGAACCTGCTGGTCAACGGCACGTCCGGGATCGCGGTCGGCATGGCGACCAACATGATCCCGCACAACCTCGGCGAGGTGATCGGCGCCGCGCGGTGGCTGATCAACCATCCGAACGCCACGCTCGACAAGCTGATGGAGTACGTCCCCGGCCCCGACCTGCCCACCGGCGGCAGCCTGCTGGGCCTGGACGAGGTCCGCAAGGCGTACGAAACCGGCCGCGGCGTAGTCCGGATGCGCGCGAACGTCGAGACCGGCCCGCTGGAGGGCAGCCGCGGACGGCAGGCCATCACGGTCACCGAGCTGCCGTACGGCGTCGGCCCGGAGAAGGTGATCGAGAAGATCACCGACGAGGTCAACAAGTCCAAGCGGCTCACCGGAATCGCGGACGTCAAGGACCTCACCGACCGCGAGAACGGCACGCGGCTCGTCATCGAGTGCAAGGTGGGCGTCAACCCGCAGGCGCTGCTGGCGGATTTGTATCGCCTCACGCCGCTGGAGCAGTCGTTCGGCATCAATAATCTGGTGCTCGTCGACGGACAGCCGCAGACGCTCGGCCTGAAGGCGCTGCTGGAGGTCTTCCTGCGGCACCGCTACGAGGTCGTCACGCGGCGCACGCGCTACCGCCGCCGCAAGCGCGAAGAACGCCTGCACCTGGTCGACGGTCTCTTGGTCGCGCTGCTGAACATCGACAAGGTCATCCGGCTGATCCGCGAAAGCGAAAACGCGGCCGCCGCGAAGGACGGCCTGATGACGAAGTTCAAGCTGTCCGAGATCCAGGCGACCTACATCCTCGACACTCCGCTGCGCCGCCTGACGAAGTACGACCGGCTGGAGCTGGAAAACGAGCAGGACAAGCTTCGTGCGGAGATCGCCGAGCTGACCACGATCCTCGAGGACGAGTCGGTCCTGAAGAAGCTCGTCTCGACGGAGCTGGCGAAGATCGCCAAGGACTTCCCCACCGAACGCCGCACCCGCCTCATCGACGGCGACCTGAAGGAAGTCCTGGCCGCCTCGAAGCCGTCCGGCCCGCTGGAAGTCGCCGACGACCCGTGCCAGGTGATCCTCTCGGCCACCGGCCTGGTCGCCCGCACGGCAGCGGAATCCGAAGAGGCGTCAGAAGTCCGCCGCCGCAACGGCCGAGTCAAACACGATGCTGTATCGGCCGTCGTGCACACCACCGCGCGCGGCCAAGTGCTGCTGGTGACCAGCCGAGGCCGCGCCTTTAAGACTGATGTCCTACCGCTGCCGGTGCTCCCAGAACAAGCAGGCACAGTGTCGCTGCGCGGCGGGATGGCAGCAAAAGAGTTGGTACCGCTCGAAAAGGGCGAACGCGTCGTAGGCATCGCCCCGCTCGGCGAGCAAGCAGGAGACTCGCCAGGCCTGGCCATCGGCACCCGCGCCGGCGTCGTAAAGGTCTGCGCCCCAGACTGGCCAGTGCGGTCGGACGAGTTCGAGATCATCACCCTCAAGACGGGCGATGAAGTCGTAGGCGCGACCTGGCTGACGGACGGAAACGAAACCCTGGCCTTCGTCTCGTCGGACTCGTCCCTGCTGCGTTTCGCCGCAAGCCTGATCCGCCCGCAAGGCACCAAGAGCGGCGGCATGGCAGGAGTGAAACTGTCCGCGAACAACACCGCCGTCTTCTTCGGCGCCATCCGCACCGACGACGAAGAACACGGCGAACCGATGGTCGTCACCGCGACGGGCCAGAGCGTGAAGGTCACGCCCTTCAGCGAATACCCCGCCAAGGGCCGAGCCACCGGCGGCGTGCGAACCCACCGGTTCCTCAAGGGAGAAACCCAAGTACAAGTCGCCTGGATCGGCCCGCGTCCCGCAGGCGCGAGCCGCACCGGCGACCCCGTGGAACTCCCCGAAATCGACCTCCGCCGCGACGGCTCAGGCCACGCCCACCCCGGCCCGGAAGTAGTAGGCCACCTCATCGAACGCGGCTAGCAACTCGACGCGCAGGTGCCGGTCCAGCACGCACAGTCGAACCCGCCCGCCGCCGTCCGTGGGGACCCCCTGAGGGACTCTGATTCCCTCAGGGGTCCCCTCACGACCCGCCGAGCTCCATGAGGGCCCCCTCACAGCCCGCCGATGTCCATGAGTGCCCCCTCACGGACTTCTCAAGGTGCCCTTCACGGACCGCCCCACCCCCACCGCGACGCAACCAATGTGGCGTTCGGTGCGTCGCACGCACCCAACGCCACATTGGGATCTTCTCAGCAACGCGACCGAGTTCGTTGCATCGATACTGGCCAGGGAGACGCGGAGCACCGCCCGACGAGACAAGCTGCGTCACTCGCCAGGCAGAAGGTCCGTCAGCCTGGCACCGCGCACCAGGCCCATCGACTGAGTCTAGAACCCACGCGCGACTAAGAAACCTCATCGGGGCGCAAGCCCCAAACCGCACCGATGCACCCAACCATCGAGGCACCCACCCCACCCCCGCACCCCGATACGAAGCCAAAAACGCGGCGCGGGGGTGCTTGTCAAGGCATCTTTCCCGCCTTGACA
>NZ_JBHZAG010000107.1:0-30633 GCF_042754125.1 Amycolatopsis sp. NPDC059235 | reverse complement strand
CTTGTCACGGGGGTAATTATGCTTTTACACGCACCCCCAGACCGCAGAGGAGGCTTCGTATCGGGGTTGGGGCAGGGCCGGGTGCCTCGATCGTTGGGTGCAGCGGTTGGGGTTGAGGGGGTGTGAAAAAAGAAGAGAGGCCCTCACGGGTGTGCCGTGAGGGCCTCTCTTTTGCTTGGGTTTTGCTGGTCAGCCTTGTTGTTCTGCGATGTGCTGGGCTACCGCGTCGGGGAGGGTGATGGGGAGGGGGGTGCGCACCGGCATGGGGGAGTTGCCTCGGTCTACGACGGTGCGGCGCACGATTGCTCGCAGGACCTCGGGGGCTTGCGAGGCAGTCGATTGCGGGCCGGCGATTACGCCGCGCAGCATCCAGCGTGGGCCGTCTACTCCGACGAAGCGGAGTGCTACGTCGCCGACGATCGCGGACAGTTCCATGCCCCATTCGCCTCGGCCTACGTTGACCTTCGCGCCGTCCGCGCGCAGCTGGTCGGCCAGTTCGTTGCTGACTTCGCGCCACAGGCCGCCGGATTTCGGGGCTGCGTAGGCGCTGACGGTGATTTGCCCGACTTCCGTCACGACGTGCACTGCTCGCACGCCGCCTTCCTCCGGGTCCATTTCGACCTGCACCTGCGAACCGTCCGGCACTGGGACGCGTACCGAGCCCAGGTCGATGCGCGGGATGCCGTCTTCCTCCGCTTCCGTGGCGTCGAACGGGCCGTCGGTTGTTTCCGAGAGCTGGTCCTCGGGTTCGAGCGCGTCGTCGGCGCCGTCAGCTTCGGCGCTTTCGCCGCGCTGGGAAGCGACGCCCCCGGTCTCGTCGTCGCCGGACCGGCGCTTGCGTCCGAAAATCCCCACTATCGTTCCGTTCCTTCCCCGGTGCCCGCGCCGGTGTCTCCGGCGCCGGGTGCCAGTGTGGCGTGCCCGCCGGTCGAGCCGTAACCTCCCGCGCCGCGTTCGGTCTCCTCGAGTTCGGCGACCTCGACGAATTCCGCGTGCTCCACGCGCTGGATCACCAGCTGCGCGATCCGGTCGCCGCGCGCCAGCACGATTTTCTCGCGCGGGTCATGATTGACGAGACAGACCTTGATCTCGCCGCGGTAGCCCGAGTCGATCGTGCCGGGAGTGTTGACCACCGACAATCCGACGCGCGCCGCGAGCCCCGAGCGAGGGTGCACGAACCCGGCGTACCCGGAAGGCAGCGCGATCGCGACCCCGGTGCCGACGACCCCGCGCTCGCCGGGTCCGAGCACGATATCCGAGGTGGTGACGAGATCGGCCCCGGCGTCGCCGGGCCGGGCATAGGCGGGCGGCGGGACTTCGGGGTCGAGCCGCTGAAGGAGGACCTGAACGCTGGACACGGGCGGCGAGACTACCCTTGATGCGTGGCTGACCGCGTGAACACCGCCGCGACGGGCGTCGTCGCACACTCCGAACGGCTCTACCTCCCATGGTGGGGCTGGCCGTTGCCGATGGCCGGAGCGATCCTGCTCGGCGTCGAAGTCCACCTCGGATACCCGTCGATCCCGATGTGGATCCCGCTCGCGATCGCCGTGCCCGTCATGGCCGCACTGCTGCTCTCGATGGGCAGGGCAAAAGTCAAGATCACCGCGGGCGACGACCCCGAGCTCTGGCTCGGCGACGCCCACCTGCCCCTGCGCTACGTCGGCGAAATCACCGTCGTGGAAAAAGACGCCAAACGCCACGCCCTAGGCCGCGACGGCGACCCCGCCGCCTTCGTCCTGCACCGCGGCTGGGTAGGCCCCGCAGTCCGCATCACGCTGACAGACCCCTCAGACCCCACCCCGTACTGGCTCTTCAGCACCCGCAAACCAAAACGAGTCGTCGAACTACTCCGCACCAACGCCTGACCCCAGGCCCGTGAGGGGAACCCTCACGGACTCAGAGTCCCTCAGGGTTCCCCTCACGGACCTAGCAGCACCAGCGCACCCACAGCTCCAAGCACCCAGCCCGCGCCCTGCACCCCGATACGAAGCCGCCCTGCGGTTCGGGGGTGCTTGTCAAGGCATCTTTCCCGCCTTGACAAGCACCCCCGAACCGTCAGCACAATCAAGCTTCGGGGTGTGGGGCGCCCCAAGCGGCAATGTCGCCGCCAGGCGACGAGCCGAACGCGAGCACCCCCGAACACGAGTAAGGGGGCCGACCAACAGGCCGACCCCCGTGCTTACCCGGTCATCCCAAGACCGCGAAAACCCCTAACCCCGTGAATCTCCCCTAGATCTCCCCGAAGAAAATCCCCAGGTCAGGCGCAATCGCGGCAGATCAGCCGTCCGCCGTTGTCCTCGGCGAGCCTGCTCCGGTGGTGCACCAGGAAGCAGACCGAGCAGGTGAACTCGTCCGCCTGCTTCGGCACGACCTTCACGGTCATGTCTTCCCCGGAGAGCCCGGAGAGGTCCGCGCCGGGAAGTTCGAAGTTCTCCGCGGTCGCGTCCTCGTCGACGTCGACGACGCCGGACTGGTTCTCGTTGCGCCGGGCCTTCAGCTCCTCCAACGAGTCTTCGGCCAGCTCGTCGGCTTCGCTGCGGCGCGGAGCGTCGTAGTCGGTAGCCATGGTGTCCCTCACCCCTGCGATTCAGCGTGTCGTCCTGCACCGGTTCCGGAGGCGCCCGATACCGGTCGTGCCGCTGGTCAACGTTCCAGCGCCCCTGTTTGTGCCCGGCCTGCGAGTGACCCAGGTCTCAACCTGGTTGACCTCGTCCGGCGGCCGGAGCCCGGGAAGGGTAGCTCACCGCCGGGCGCGCCTCGCACCGAGTCGGACATTGCCGCTCCAGCGTCACCCGTGAGGGGGAACGCGCAGGTGAGACGGCTGTCCTCCGTTCGGGTTGCCCCGGCGTCGCGAACGTCACCTCGCGGTCGTGTCCGCTTGCTCCCGCCGAGCCGTCCGTGGTGCGATCGCCACGGAGGGGCATTACGCGGAACGGGTGAAGGTGACCCGCGACACCGCGCGCCGCGGCGAGCGCCTAGGCTCACCGGCTACCACGCCGGTGCGTACGCTGGCGGTTACCGCGAGGCGCGGCGGGGTTACCGCGGCCGGTTCTGCGAGGGGAAGGGACGGGGCAGGTGGCGTCGGGGAACGGGTCGGGGAACCGTGGTGCGCGGCCTTACCGCAAGCACCGTCCGCTGCCCGCGTTGATCGTGATCGGCGTGCTCGCGCTCGGCGCGGTGTTCGTCTGGGTCAACGCCGTCGTGGGCCGCGGCGACGTCGACGAGGCGGTGCGCTGCAATCCCGAGCCCAAAGCCCCGCCGGGAATCACCTACACCTCGGTGCCGCACAACGGCCTCGACGACCGCTCGCCCATGCCGCCGGACAAGGTCGCGCTGAAGGTGCTCAACGCGAGCAGCACGCGCGGGCAGGGCAGCATCGCCACCAACGCGCTGCGCGACCTCGGCTTCACCGCCATCGGCGACCCCGGCAACGACCCGGCCTACCCCAAGGGCGACGCGCGCTGCCGCGGCCAGATCCGCTACGGCGACAACGGAGCCGCCGCGGCCCGCACGGTCAGCCTGGTGATCCCCTGCGCGGAATTGGTCCACGACACCCGCAAGGACGCCACCGTCGACCTCGCCACCGGCAAGCTGTTCACCGACATCCAGCCGCGCCCCGAGGCGGTCAAGATCCTGAAGCAGCTCACCGCCTGGTCGCAATCGCACCAGGGCGGCGGCAGCAGCGAGCAGTCCGCCGGCCCCGGCGCGCCGGTGATCGACCAGACACTCCTGGCCTCGGCTCGCGCCGTCACCTGCTGATCTCGTCCGCGAACGAGATCAGCAGGCACGACCCGCAGTCAGACCTCCGCCGCACCGCTCGCGGCCAGCGCCGCGCGCAGCTCAGCCGCGATCCCCGGCGACGCCGCGAACGTCGAGTCCTCCCCCAGTTCCGCCGCCTCGCCCGGCAGCAGCACCGTCGCGCCCGCCTCCCGCGCCACCAACGCCCCGGCCGCCCAGTCCCAGCGGTGCAGGCCGTGCTCGAAGAATCCGTCCAGCCAACCGGCCGCGACAGCGCACAGGTCCAGCGAAGCCGCTCCCCCGCGGCGGATGTCGCGCACGCGCCCGACCAGATCCGCCGTCAGCTTGCCCTGCCGGACCCGGCGGTCCTGCGCGTACGAGAACCCCATCCCGACGAGCGCCAGGTCCAGCCGGTCCGCCTTCGACACCGACAGCCGGTCGCCGTCGAGCCACGAACCGCCGCCGCGCACAGCCGTCCAGCGCCGCCCGCTCACCGGCTCCACGACCGCTCCCGCGACCGACACCCCGTCGATCTGCGCGGCGATCGACACCGCGAAGGCCGGCAAGCCGTACAGGAAGTTGACCGTCCCGTCGATCGGATCGACCACCCAGGTCACCCCGCCCGCGGCGCCGGTGCCAGAGCCGCCGCCCTCCTCCCCGAGCACCGGTTCCCCGGGCCGGATCCGCGCCAGCCGCGCGCGGACCAGTTCCTCCGACTCCCGGTCCACCGCGGTCACCACGTCGGTCTCCGCCGACTTCGTGTCCACCGCGACCTCGCCGCCGGACCGCATCCGCGCCCAGGCCGTCCGGACCAGGTGCGCGGCCTCGACCGCGACCTGCTCGGCGGTGTCCTTCAGGTCGTTCAGCATCGCCTCGTCAACTCCCACGCCCGCCATGTCACCACATCCGGTTAAAGTCTCCGCAGCAGACTTCTGAATCGTGCGAGAAGGGACCACGTCAGTGACGGCGACCCGAGGTTTCGGAATCGACATCGGCGGCAGCGGGATCAAAGGCGCGCTGGTCGATTTGGAACAGGGACAGCTCATCGGGGACCGGCACCGGATCGAAACGCCGCAGCCGTCGACGCCGGACGCGGTGGCGGACGTCGTCGCCGAGATCGTCCGCGCGGCGGAGTGGGACGGCCCGGTCGGCGTCACGCTCCCCGCGGTCGTGAAGAAGGGCACCGCGCACACCGCGGCCAACATCGACCGCAAGTGGATCGGCACGGACGCCGAGGCGCTCTTCGCGAAGCGGCTCGGCAAGGGCGTCGAGGAAGTCACGATGCTCAACGACGCCGACGCCGCGGGCCTCGCCGAGATCCGCTTCGGCGACGCGGCCGCGCGCGCCGGCGTGACCGCGCTGCTCACCTTCGGCACCGGCATCGGCAGCGCGCTGTTCCACGACGGCAAGCTCGTGCCCAACACCGAATTCGGCCATCTGGAGGTCGACGGCCACGACGCGGAGAAGCGCGCCGCCGCCTCGGTGAAGGACAACGAGGGCCTGTCGTACCCGCAGTGGGCCAAGCGGGTGCACCGGTACCTCTCGGTGCTGGAGAACCTGATCTGGCCGGACCTGTTCATCGTCGGCGGCGGCGTCAGCAAGAAGGCCGAGAAGTGGGTGCCGCTGCTGGACATCCGCACGCCGGTGGTCGTCGCGTCGCTGCAGAACAACGCGGGCATCGTCGGGGCCGCCGCGGCCGCCGCGGAGGGCGCCGGGCACTGAGCCGGAAGGCCCGCGCCGGGTCTCGGACCGGTCACCGGGAGGCGCCGGGCAGGGGGCCGGAGGGTGATCGCTTCGCGACGCAGTGGGCCGACGTCGTTACAATGGAACACGGCGCAGGAGCTGCGGAGGTAAAACCGCAGGCCGAGGCGTGTTCCCCGAATGTGAGGCAGCTGAGGTGGCGACATCTCGGCTCGTCATGATCGACCGCTGCGAAAGGGCGTAAGTGGCAGCCGCAAGAACCGCAACCCGAGGCGGGACGAAGACAGCGACCGAAGCCGGCGAGCCGGCCGACGAGGCAGCCACCGGAGCGGCGAAGTCCCCGGCGCGCAAGACCGCCGCGAAGCCGGCGGGCGCGAAGAAGACTCCGGCCAAGAAGGCTCCGGCGAAGAAGGCCGCCGCGAAGGGCGCGAAGACCGACGACGGCGATCCCGACGGCCCGGTCGACCTCGACGAGGCCGAACTCGACAGCCCGGACCTGTCCGATCTCGAAGAGGTCGAGGTCGACGTCGTCGACGAGACGGTCAACGACGAGACCGACGACGATGACGACGACTCCGACGACACGGACGAGGCCGAAACGGCCGAGGGTCCCGCGGGCGCGCCGGCGTCCACCGCCGCGCGCCGCCGCGCCGCCGCGGCGGACAAGGGCGGCAAGTCCTCGGACAACCCGGACTTCGTGTGGGACGAGGAGGAGTCCGAGGCGCTGCGCCAGGCGCGCAAGGACGCCGAGCTCACCGCGTCGGCCGACTCCGTCCGCGCCTACCTCAAGCAGATCGGCAAGGTCGCGCTGCTGAACGCCGAGGAGGAGGTGGAGCTCGCCAAGCGGATCGAGGCCGGGCTCTACGCCGCCGAGCGCGTGCGCACCGCCGAGGAGGAGGGCGAGAAGCTCGTCACCCAGATGCGCCGCGACCTCAAGTGGATCGTGCGCGACGGCGAGCGGGCCAAGAACCACCTGCTGGAGGCGAACCTCCGGCTCGTGGTGTCGCTGGCCAAGCGCTACACCGGCCGCGGCATGGCGTTCCTGGACCTGATCCAGGAGGGCAACCTCGGCCTGATCCGCGCGGTGGAGAAGTTCGACTACACCAAGGGCTACAAGTTCTCCACGTACGCCACGTGGTGGATCCGCCAGGCGATCACCCGCGCCATGGCCGACCAGGCCCGCACCATCCGCATCCCGGTGCACATGGTGGAGGTCATCAACAAGCTCGGCCGCATACAGCGCGAACTCCTGCAGGACCTCGGCCGCGAGCCGACGCCCGAGGAGCTCGCCAAGGAAATGGACATCTCGCCGGAGAAGGTCCTGGAGATCCAGCAGTACGCGCGCGAGCCGATCTCGCTGGACCAGACCATCGGCGACGAGGGCGATTCGCAGCTCGGCGACTTCATCGAAGACTCCGAAGCGGTCGTCGCGGTGGACGCGGTGTCGTTCACGCTGCTGCAGGACCAGCTCCAGTCGGTGCTGCAGACGCTGTCCGAGCGCGAGGCGGGCGTGGTCCGGCTGCGCTTCGGCCTCACCGACGGCCAGCCGCGCACCCTCGACGAGATCGGCCAGGTCTACGGGGTCACGCGCGAGCGGATCCGGCAGATCGAGTCGAAGACGATGTCGAAGCTGCGCCACCCGTCGCGCTCGCAGGTGCTGCGCGACTACCTGGACTGAGCTTCTCCGTTCCGCGAGAAACCCCGCCCCGCACTACGCGGCGGCGGGGTTTTTCGCGTTTACGACAACAACGCGCAGGGCGACGGCCTGGCATTTCCGCGAAATCCTTCCTTCGCCGGACCACAGTGGACGCCGGCCGGTCCGGAAAACCCGGCGACGCGGGATCCCGATGCGAATTACGCTGCGGCACAACCGGAATCCGCGGGCCGGATCCCGATAAGGAACGTGCATCCGAACGTGCGCCCCGGCGCCGCCGCCGAGCAGCGGACGTTCCGTTCCGGTTCGTTTCCCGTTCACAACCGTTCACCCGGAACCCCCGGAACCGTTCCGGAATACTCATCGCCGGTGCACAGGCGCGCACCCACCGCGACACTGGGACGCGAACAAGGGGCTAAAGTCGGTTGTTCTCCGTCGATGCGCGGAAATCGTGATTGTTTGGTTGCCTGAAAACGAAGATCGCAAGAGCTGATCGCCATTAGGCTGCGCCCACAACGAGCGTCAGTATTGGAAGGCAGCACCGCCCAGTGTTTTCGACGAAAACTCAATCGCGAGCGAGCCAGGGAAGCCCGGCGGCTTGGAGCGGATCCTCCGGCCCCGGTGAAGCGAGGCAACTGTGATCGGGTTCCTCCTCCGCAGACTCGTCAACTACATCGCCCTGTGCCTCGTCGCGACCTTCGCGGCGTTCTCCTTGGCGTCACTGTCCTTCAGCCCGCTGGACGCGCTCAAACTGCGCAACCCGCCCGCCCCGCAGGCGACCATCGACGCGAAGGCCGCCGAGCTGCACCTCGACCAGGCGATCCCGCACCGGTTCTTCACCTGGCTGGGCGGCGTCATCCAGGGCGACTTCGGCCGCACCGTCGCCGATCAGGCGATCACCGACGAGCTGTTCCGCCGCGCGGGCGTGAGCCTGCGGCTGTTCCTGCTCGGCATCACGATCGGCATCATCATCGGCGTGCTCGTCGGCGTGGTCAGCGCGATCCGGCAGTACAAGATCAGCGACTACCTCGCCACCACGTTCTCCTTCGTGGTGCTGTCGACGCCGGTGTTCGTGATCGCCACGATCCTCAAGGCGGGCGCGCAGTCGGTCAACGACAACCTGCTCGACGGGTACCAGTTCTTCATCGTGCAGGGCGAAGGCGGCGCGATCGACGGCGGTTTCGGCGACGTCCTGCTCGACCGGCTGCAGCACATCATCGTGCCGACCCTGGCGATCGTGCTGACCCAGGTCGCCTACTACAGCCGCTATCAGCGTTCGGCGATGCTCGACGTGCTCGGCTCGGACTTCCTGCGCACCGCGCAGGCCAAGGGCCTCACGCGGCGGCGGGCGCTGTTCAAGCATGGCCTGCGCACCGCGCTGATCCCGATGGCGACGCTGTTCGCGTTCGGCTTCGGCCTGCTCATCACCGGCGGCGTCTTCACCGAGAAGATCTTCGGCTGGTACGGCATGGGCGACTGGCTGGTGACCGGCATCCAGAAGCAGGACACCAACATCGTCACCACCGTGACCCTGTTCATCGCGATCTGCGTGCTGCTCGCCGGCTGGCTCGCGGACGTGCTCTACGCCGCGCTCGACCCGAGGGTGAGGATCTGATGGCCGCCCCATTGAACGAGGCCGACCTCGCCGACTCGGCCGTCGCCGCCACCGAAACGGAGACCGAGCAGCAGAGCGGGAAGTCCTCCAGCCGCGGCAAGCTCGTCGCCCGCCGGTTCTTCCGCAACAAGCTGGCCCTCGCCGGGCTGGTCGTGATCCTCCTGTTCTACGTGCTGGCGTTCACCTACAGCTGGTATTCGCCGTGGGGCTACGACGAACTGGACCCGACCTCGACGCTGATGCCGCCGGACGGCACGCACTGGTTCGGCACCAACCAGATCGGCGGCGACATGTTCGCGCAGACCATGCGCGGGCTGCAGAAGTCGCTCACCATCGGCCTGCTGGCCGCGCTGTTCTCCACCGGCGTGGCCTCGATCGTCGGCTCCGCGGCCGGATACTTCGGCGGCTGGACCGACCGGGTGTCGATGTGGGTCGTCGACCTGCTGCTGATCCTGCCGCCGTTCCTGATCATCTCGATCCTGTCGCCCGCATTCCGCGGCAAGACCTGGCTGATCCTGGTCGGCCTGATCGCGCTGTTCCAGTGGATGATCACCGCCCGCATCGTCCGCGGCATGACGCTGACGCTGCGCGAACGCGAGTTCGTGAAGGCCGCCAAGTTCATGGGCCAGTCCCCGTGGCGGATCATCTTCAAGCACATCGTGCCGAACATGGCGTCGCTGCTGATCATCGACGCGACGATCAACGTCGGCGTCGCGATCATCATGGAAACGTCGCTGTCGTTCTTCGGCTTCGGCGTGCAGGCGCCGGACGTTTCGCTGGGCACGCTGATCTCGGCGGGCTCCGACGCGGTCCGCACGTTCCCGTGGCTGTTCTACATCCCGGCCGGCTTCCTGGTGTTCACCGTGCTCGCGGTGAACTTCGTCGGCGACGGCCTGCGCGACGCGCTCGACCCGTCGTCCAGCCGTTCGCGGCGCAAGGAACGCAAGCGGATCCAGGAAAACACCGCGAAAACCTCCTCTTCGACGCAGACCGTGGGAGCAGAAGCATGAGCGCCGCACTCGAACTGAGCGCGGAAACGGGCAAGCCCACCGGCACCGTGCTCGAGGTCTCCGACCTCGCAGTGTCCTTCCCCTCCGAATCCGGCCGCGTGCACGCGGTGCGCGGCCTGAACTACCAGGTCGCGGCCGGCGAGGTGCTCGGCATCGTCGGCGAGTCCGGTTCGGGCAAGTCGGTGTCGTCGCTGGCGGTCATGGGGCTGCTCCCGCCGCAGGCGCGGGTGTCGGGCTCGATCCGGTTCCAGGACAGCGAATTGATCGGCAAGTCCGACACCGACCTGTCGAAGATCCGCGGCAAGAAGATCTCGATGGTCTTCCAGGACCCGCTGTCCGCGCTGACCCCGGTGTACACCGTCGGGGCGCAGATCGCGGAAGCGCTTCTGGTGCACGGCAAGGGCACGGTCACCAAGCAGCAGGCGAACAACCGCGCGGTCGAACTGCTCGACTTGGTCGGCATTCCGAACGCGGCGGCGCGGGCGAAGGCGTTCCCGCACGAGTTCTCCGGCGGCATGCGCCAGCGCGCGGTGATCGCCATCGCGATCGCCAACGACCCGGACCTGATCATCGCCGACGAGCCGACCACCGCGCTCGACGTGACGGTGCAGGCTCAGGTGCTGGAGGTGCTGAAGACCGCGCAGGAGGTCACCGGCGCCGGCATCGTGATCATCACGCACGACCTCGGCGTGGTCGCCGGGTTCGCCGACCGGCTGATGGTGATGTACGCCGGGCGCGCGGTCGAGCAGGGCCCGGTCGACACGATCTACGCCCAGCCGCGGATGCCGTACACGCTGGGCCTGCTCGGTTCGATCCCCCGTGTCGACGCGCGGGAGAAGCAGCCGCTGGTGCCGATCGAGGGCCAGCCGCCGTCGCTGGTGAACCTGCCGCAGGGCTGCCCGTTCGCGCCGCGCTGCCCGCTGGCGATCGACGCCTGCCGCACGGCCGAGCCGGAACTGTTCACGATCACGCCGGGCAACCCGAACGCGCCGGTCGACACGACGCACCGGGCCGCCTGCATCCGCACCGAGGAACTCGGCCGTCCGGAAGCGGACGCCGCCGAGGTCTACGGCGCCGAGGTGATCGAGGAGGCCGCGGTCGCTTCGGTGCCGCGCGCCCAGCGCTCGACCGTGCTCGACGTGCAGGACCTGCAGAAGCACTACGCGGTCAGCAAGGGCACCGTTTTCAAGCGCAAGATCGGCACGGTGCGCGCGGTCGACGGGATCACCTTCGACATCGTCGAGGGCGAAACCCTGGGCCTGGTCGGCGAATCCGGCTGCGGCAAGTCGACCACGCTGATGGAGATCCTCGAACTGGCCGCCCCGGCGCACGGTTCGGTCGCGGTGCTCGGCAAGGACGTCGGGAAGCTCTCGGGCAAGGACCGCAAGTCGATCCGCCGCGACCTGCAGGTGGTCTTCCAGGACCCGATGGCCGCGCTCGACCCCCGGCTGCCGATCGGCGACATCATCGCCGAACCGATGGTCACGCACGGGTTCTCGAAGGAGCGCATCGCGCAGCGGGTGCCGGAACTGCTCGGGCTGGTCGGCCTGCGCCCGGAGCACGCCGACCGGTATCCGGCGGAGTTCTCCGGCGGGCAGCGCCAGCGCATCGGCATCGCGCGGGCGCTCGCGCTGGAGCCGAAGCTGATCGTGCTCGACGAGCCGGTGTCCGCGCTCGACGTGTCGATCCAGGCCGGCGTGATCAACCTGCTGGACGAGCTGAAGGCCAAGCTGGGCCTGTCGTACCTGTTCGTGGCGCACGACCTGTCGGTGGTCCGGCACATCGCCGACCGGGTGGCGGTGATGTACCTCGGCAAGATCGTGGAGATCGGCGACGTCCGCACGGTTTTCGAGGCGCCGCAGCATCCCTACACGCAGGCGCTGCTGTCCGCGATCCCGATCCCGGACCCGGCCAAGGAGCGCGAGCGCGGCCGGATCATCCTCACCGGGGATCTGCCCAGCCCGGCGAATCCGCCGTCGGGCTGCCGGTTCCGCACCCGGTGTTTCGTCTTCTCCCAACTGTCCGAACAGGACAAGAAGAAGTGCGTCGACGTCGAGCCCCCGCGCGAATCCCGCGCGCAGGACCACGACGTGGCGTGCCACTACGCCAAAACCCGCGAAGTTGTGTAGCCACAATCCGTTGGCACACCGAAAGAAGGAAGGTAAACACATGCGACGGAGAATGGCCGCACTCGTGGCCCCCGTTGCCGCTCTGGGGCTTCTGCTCGCCGCTTGCGGCGGCGGCAGCGGCGGCGGCAGCAATCTTCAGGACACCGGCTCGACGGGCGTCAAGACCGCCGACATCAACGAGCAGCCGCTGGACAAGCTGAAGGACGGCGGCGACTTCAAGTGGCCGGTCGACCAGCTGCCGGACAACTGGAACTACTACCAGGTCGACGGCACGGTCCTGGACGGCGCCAGCATGTTCGGCGCGATCCTGCCCTACCCGTTCCCGCAGAACGCGGACGCGACGGTCGGCCTGGACAAGAACTACCTGACCTCGGCCGAGATCGTCAGCCAGGACCCGCAGGTCATCGAGTACAAGATCAACCCGAAGGCCAAGTGGAGCAACGGGCGCCAGTTCTCCTGGGAAGACTTCGCCGCCATGGCGAAGGCGCTGACCGGCAAGGACGCCGCCTACCAGGTCTCCAGCACCACCGGCTACGAGGACATCGCCAAGGTCGAGAAGGGCACTGACGACCTCGACGTCAAGATCACCTTCTCGAAGAAGTTCGCGGAGTGGAAGTCGCTGTTCTCGCCGCTGTACCCGAAGGAGGCGATGGCCGACGCCAACACCTTCAACAAGGGCTGGGCGCAGAAGGCGCAGATCACCGCGGGTCCGTTCAAGATCAAGAGCGTCGACTACACCGCCAAGACCGCGGTGTTCGAGCGCGACCCGAACTGGTGGGGCGACAAGCCGAAGCTGGACACCGTGACCTACAAGGTCGTGGACCGTCCCGCGCTGGCTGACGCGTTCGCCAACGGGCAGATCGACTACTACCCGCTGAACAACGACATCAACGCGTTCAAGCGGGCCCAGGCGGACCCGAACGCGGTCGTGCGCCAGTCCGCCTACCCCGACTACACGCACATGACGCTGAACGGCGCCTCGTCCTCGATCCTCGCGGACAAGGACCTGCGGCTGGCGATCATGCGCGGCGTCGACACGGTGACCATCGCGAAGTCGATCCTCGGCCAGATGCAGAAGGACACCACGCCGATCGGCAACCACCTGTACCTCAAGGGCTCGAAGACCTACGAGGACAACAGCGGCCCGTACAAGTTCGACGCGAACGCGGCCAAGGCGGAGCTGGACAAGCTGGGCTGGAAGCAGTCCGGCGACCTGCGCGCCAAGGACGGCAAGCAGCTGAAGCTGCGCCTGGTGATCCCGTCGGGCACCCCGATCAGCCAGCAGACCGGCCAGATCCTGCAGTCGCAGCTGAAGGCGATCGGCGTGGGCGTCGACATCGTGGCGGTCCCGTCGACCGAGTTCTTCAAGAACTACGTGAACGTCGGCAACTTCGACCTCACGCTGTTCCGCTGGATCTCGAACTCGTTCCCGATCGGCGGCAGCAAGGGCATCTACTACCTGGACCCGAAGAACATCAACCAGAACTACGGCCGCATCGGCAGCGACAAGGAAAACCAGCTGCTCGACGCCGCGGCGCAGGAACTGGACGACACCAAGCGGGCCGCGGACATCAACGCCGCGGACAAGGAGATCTGGGCGCTGGGCCACCAGCTCCCGATCTTCCAGTCGGTCGGCGCCTTCGCCGTCCGCAAGACCGTGGGCAACTTCGGTTCGCCGGGCTACGCGAACAACCCGTACGACTACCCCAAGATCGGGTTCGTGAAGTAATCCTCCCCTAGCGGGAATCGAAGGAGCGGCGCGGACTCCCCGCGCCGCTCCTTCCTTTTTGGACAGTTAAGGTGATCTCTGTGCGGAAGTTCCTGCAGTTGCGGCCGGTGCGGCACATTCTCGTGACGAGCGCGGTCGTGTTCGTCGTTTGCGCGGTGGTGTTCGTGGTGCAACTGCTGGAGTTCAACAGCACCCGGCCGCGCTTGCAGGGGCTCACCGCGAACGCGACCGGAATCGTCTCGCGGGTCGACGACGCCACGGTCACGGTGCGGTTCCCGGTGCCGAACCAGCCGGAAGCGAGTGCGGCGGTCGAGCTGGACACCACTCCCCCTCCGCTGGGTACGAAGGTTCCGGTGCGCTACGACCCGTCAGCCCCTTCGCGGGCAGTTACGACCGGGGCTTCGGCATTGGTGACTGCCGACCGCGCCTCGACGTACGCGACGGTCACTGTGGTCGCAGTGCTCGCGATGCTGGCGGTGAACGGGTTCTTGCTCTTCACGCGCTTTGTGCAACCGTCGCGGCGCAAGGCTGGCTCCTCGGTGCCGATGCGTCGGGTGAAGGTACAGCGCGGCTTGCTGACCCGGTCGTGGCTGGAGACTGACACGGCGACGCCCCGGTGGATCCCGGTGTACTTCTCGCCGACGCTGATCGGCCTGCCGTCGCCCTCGCGCGTCGAGGTGCTGGGCGATCTGCGCACGGACCGCCATGTCGCCGTCCGCATCGACGGCGAGGTCCTTTATCCGGCGGGTTCGGTGCGCACTGGCGAGCCTCGCGGCCGCCGTCTGGACAACCCTTCCGCGCCGGACGAAGAACGTACGCTCGCCGCGGCCACGCCGGTTCGCCTCGCGCGGCAGTTCCGTGCCGACCTGCCGGTGCTCGCCGTCGCCCCCGTCGTAGGCGCGTTCTGGGCGCTGGTCGACGGCAGCGGATTCGCCGGATGGCTGACCGTCAGCGTGCTGATCGCCGCCTTCGGCTTCTGGTGGGCCGCCCTGCGCGGCTCAGACCCCTCGCTCTGACTCCAGCGCCGCCAGAATCTCCGCCAAATCGGCGTACGTCTCGTCTGTCTGCTTCTCCTTGAGCCGCTGCCGCTCCAGCCGTACCGCGCCGAGGTGCCGGGCTTCGTAGTACAACGCTCGCCGCCGCGCCGACGGTGACTCGTCGGGGCGTCCGTAGGTTTCCCAGAACCAATCCCGCTTCGAGCCCGTTTTCACCGAGGCCATGCGGATCGTCCAGTCCGCCGCCGGGTCGCCCCACCAGCTGCGGTCGTGGTCGAACACTCCGACGATCTCCAGCTCCGGCGTCAGCATCACGTTCACGTGCCACAGATCCCCGTGCATCAGGCGCGGTTCGGTGATCTCGTCGAGCAGCGCGGCGTCGCGCTTCGCCCACTCGGCCATCGCGCGCAGGTCCGTCCCGTCGAGGCCGAGGTCTTCGACGTCTGCCGCGTTGTCCTCGAAGTAAGAGATGAGCGCTTCGCTCCAGGTCGCGAAATGCGGCCCGGCCACGACGCCGAAACCGGGGCCGCGCACGTCGTGGATGGCGCGGGTGATGTCGCCGAGCTGGCGGAAGTACGGCGCCCGCTCCTCCGGCTCGAAACCAGAAAGGATTTCCGGGCCGGGTTCTCCGGGAAGCACGGCCTGCAGCACGTAATCCCGGCCGATGACCTGGTGCGTGAAGTCGGCCGCGAGCGTGCGCGGCATCAGCGGCGCGATCGGCGCGAAGTACGGCGCGGCAAGGTATTCGTTGCGCATGAACTGGTGCTCGATCCGCGTCTGCCGCGCCGGTTCCGGGGCGACGCGCAGGATCGCCGGGCCGTCGGCCAGCTCCACCCGGTAGGTGTTGTTGTACCCGCCCCAGCCGATTTCGACGGCGGACCGCACGTCGCTGCCGAGCGCGCGGCGGCAGAGCAGTTCGATCTGCTCGGCGGTGAGGGCTTGCTGGAACGCGTCCGAGGGCCGGTCTTTCGGCTGGAAGTCCACCCGGGCATCCTGCCACTCCGCTCAGGACAGCACGAATCCTTTACGGCTCAGCGAATCCTCGATCCGCAACCGTTCGAGGTCCCGGTCGGCGCCCTCGCGCAAGCCGTCGAGCCGGTGTTCGACGCCGATCTCGCGGCAGGCGGTGACGAGCAGTTCGTCGTACGCCTGCCGGGTGCCGATCCTTCGCGCGGCGGGCGTTCCTGCGGGAAGCTGCGCGAGCGTCCGGCGTACCCGGCGCAGGTCGGCGGCCACCTGCTCTACCGGCGGTTCGGACGGCACGGGAGCGGCGCGTCGCCGACGAAGCCAGCGGCAGAGCGCGGGAAGGCGGAGGGCAGCCCAGAACAACGCCGAGGGCGCCACGCTGACCACGGCGAACAGCAGAACCGGACCGGCCGCCACCTAGCCGAGTTTAGCCGCGGCGGCGTTTGCGCGCCCGGTTCGAGAACAGCACCGCCACGCCCGCCCCGAGCAGGACGATGCTGGCGATGACGTGCAGCTGCGGCGGCAGCACGTGCAACTGGACGAACCAGCTCGGGTGCTCCGCCCCGGCGAGCCGGTTGATCAGCCCGCCCGCGCCCTGGGCCACCAGCAGAATTCCCAGCAGCTCGATCACCGCGACGCCTCCCGCTTCGGCGCGGAGGAGCCGAAGATCCCCTGCCACAGCGGTCCGAAGACGAACCAGAGGCCAGTGAGCGTCCCGAGCCGCGGCAACCAGCCCCACAACGGTTCGGTGTGGCCCGACTTGCCGACCACCGCGATCGCGAGCAGCAACAGTCCGGCGCTGATCGCGCACGCCAGTACGCATTTGCCCCATTCGCGCCATTCCTTGCGGGTCTTCGCGCGGCCGTACAGCTTCTCCGGCCGCGGCCCGCCGGCGAATCGGTGCGCGAACCGGACGTCGGCCCACTCGACCATCGACGGCCCGAACACCACCGAGAAGCCCAGATACACCGCCGCCAGCCCGTGCGTCAGATTCGGCACCGCGCCGTTCATCAGGTCGATCACCGTGATCACCAGCAGCACCAGGTCGACCACCGGCACCAGCGCCAGCAGCACCGTGCTGGCCTTCTGCTTGCGCAGCGCGTACCGGGTCAGCAGCCCGGCCGCGATGAAGACCCAGAACCCGACCTCGCACGCCACGATGGCGGCGGTCATCGGGCTGTTCAGAAGCTCGTCCATGGGTCCACTTTCGCGGGCACCCGGCCGCCGGCGCGTCAGCGGTCGGCACGATCGGGGGGTCATCATTTCGTAGGACGACCGGGCCGCCGCGGTGTGCTGTCATGGTCGGGTGCGCTTGCGAGACCTGCGCTCGGCCCTCCCCCGGCCGCGCGAACTGCCGCAGTGGCAGCAGAACGGCCTCGTCGCGCTCGCCGTCCTCGCCGGCGGCACGATGCTGTACCTCATCGACGTCCACCGGTTGCAGGGAGACAGCGACCCGTATCCGCTCTGGATCCGTTTCGCCGAACTCGGCGCGATGTGTCTCGCCCTGTTCCTGCGCCGGACAGTGCCGTGGGGGCTGCTGATCGCCACCGGCATCGTCGGGGTCGACGTCGTGCTGGGCCTGTCGTTGCCGATCGCCGTCGCGTACACGGATTTCCTCTACACCGCGGTGCTGCACGGCTCCCGCCGCACGGCCCGGGTGCTGGTCGGAGTGACCGCCGCCGCCACGCTCGCGGTGCTGTTCGTCTTCGTCGCCATCGCGGGCTGGCGAGCGGCTGCGTTCGGCGTGTTCGGCATGCTGTCGTTCCTGCTGGTCCCGGTGTGGTGGGGCGCGAATGTGCGCCAGCAGAGCGACATAGCCGCGACCGAACGCGCCAACGCCGAGCAACTCGCGACGATCTCCGCGCTGGACCGAAAGGCGGCGGTGGCCGCCGAACGCGCGAGGATGGCCCGCGACCTGCACGACGTCGTCGCCGGGCATCTGTCGGCCATCGCCATCCAGTCGGAGGCGGCACTGTCCATGGCCGACGATCCGAAGACCGCGCAGACCGTGCTCGTCGCGGTGCGGGAGAACAGCGTGCGCGCGCTGGAAGAAATGCGCGCGATGATCGGGCTGTTGCGCTCGGAGGCCGCAGTGTCCTCGGAGGACGAGGTGACCGCTCCGGCGCGGCTGGCCGAACTGGCGAGACTGGTGGAATCGGCGCGGGCAGCGGGCATGCCGGTTACTGTGGATTCCACTGTGGACGAAGA
Organism: Amycolatopsis sp. NPDC059235; assembly: GCF_042754125.1. Lineage (NCBI taxonomy): Bacteria > Bacillati > Actinomycetota > Actinomycetes > Pseudonocardiales > Pseudonocardiaceae > Amycolatopsis > Amycolatopsis sp. NPDC059235. The sequence continues at coordinate 12,885 of NZ_JBHZAG010000107.1, read as the reverse complement.
ACTCGCGTTGCCGACGGCGGTCGACCTCACCGCCTACCGGATCGCGCAAGAGGCGCTGACCAACGCGGTCAAACACGCGCCGGGCAGGCAGACGACGGTGCGGCTGCGGGTGGCCGACGGCACGCTGACCGTCGAGATCGGCAATGAACTGCCCGGCGCGCCAGCCCAGGCCGACAGCGGCGGGCACGGCTTGCTCAGCATGCGCGAGCGCGCGCACGCCGTCGGCGGCACCCTGCGGGCAGGTCCGTCCGGGCCGCGCTGGCTCGTCCACGCCGAACTTCCCCTTGCCGGAGAGGCACCATGACCATCCGAGTCCTCGTCGCCGACGACCACGGCGCCATCCGCGCCGGGCTCGCGCTCATCCTCGGCAACGCCGAGGGCATCGAGGTGGTCGGCGAAGCGGCCGACGGCGAGGTCGCGCTGCGCCAGGCCCGCGCGCTGCGACCGGACGTCGTCCTGATGGACGTCCGGATGCCCGGCACCGACGGGATCACCGCCACCCGCCAGCTGATCGCCGAGGGGCTCGCCGAAGTCCTGGTCCTCACCACCTTCGACCTCGACGAGTACGTGCACGCCGCGCTGCGCGCCGGAGCCGCCGGGTTCCTGCTGAAGTCGGTGGAGGCGCCCCGGCTGATCGAGGCGGTCCGGCTCGTCGCGGCCGGCGAGGGCGTGCTCGCCCCGCAGGTCACCAAACGGCTGATCGCCGCCTTCGCCAGCACCCCGGCCGGGCCGTCGCCCGCGCCGACGGGGCTGACGGACCTCACCGAACGCGAGCGCGAGGTGCTGGGATGCCTCGGTGCCGGGCTCTCGAACGCCGAAATCGGCACCAGGCTGTACATCGGCGAGGCGACGGTGAAGACGCACGTTTCCCGGGTACTGGCCAAGCTCGGCCTGCGTTCGCGCGTCCAGGCGGCGATCCTGGCCCAGGACCACGGCCTCACACCACCCGGATAGCCGATCTGCGCGTCCGGCCGTCACCTTCTAACGTTCCCCCATGGGTGTGCGGAGAACTCTCGACGTCGACGAAGTCCTCAAGAGGCAGGAATCCGGCGAGCTGAAGCGGCGGCTCAGGGGACGCGACCTGATCGGCTTCGGCGTCGGCATCATCATCGGCACCGGGATCTTCACCCTCGCCGGGGTCGAGGCCAAGACGCACGCCGGGCCGTCGGTGACGCTGTCGTTCGTGATCGGCGCGGTGGTCGCCGGCCTCGCCGCGCTCTGCTACGCCGAGCTGGCGTCCAGCGTGCCGACCGCGGGCAGCGCCTACACCTACGCCTTCGCCACCCTCGGCGAGATCTTCGCCTGGATCATCGGCTGGGACCTGCTGCTGGAGTTCGCGCTCGGCGCGGCCGTGGTGTCGCGCAGCTGGTCCGGCTATCTCGCGAACCTGCTCGGGCTGTCGCCGGACTGGTTCGGCGAGGACGCGAAGGTCAACGTCGGCGCGGTGCTGATCATCGCGGTGCTGACGGTCGTGGCCGTGGTCGGCATCAAGGAGTCCTCGTGGCTCACGAACGTGCTGGTGCTCGTCAAGGTCGCGGTGTGCGTGCTGATCCTCGCCGTGGGCGTGTTCTTCGTGAAGGGCTCGAACCTCACCCCGTTCGTGCCGCCCGCGCAGCCGCCGTCGAGCAGCGCGAACGCGTTGCACCAGCCAGTGGTCCAGGCCGCGCTCGGGCTCGAGCAGTCGGTGTACGGCATCGCCGGCATGGTCACCGCCGCGGCCGTCGTGTTCTTCGCCTACACCGGTTTCGAAGCGCTCGCCAACCTCGGCGAGGAGACCATCAACCCGCGCAAGGACCTCCGCGTCGGCATCCTCGGCGCGCTGGCCGTGTGCGCGGTGCTCTACATCGGGGTGTCGATCGTGCTCACCGGCATGGTCCACTACACCGACATCGACTCCGGCGCGCCGCTCGCGGACGCGTTCGACCGGGTCGGCCAGCACTGGGTCGGCGCGCTGATCTCGCTCGGCGCGGTCACCGGGCTGACGTCGGTGATGATGGTCGAACTGGTCACGATCGGCCGGATCGGCTTCGCGATGGGCCGCGACGGCCTGCTGCCGAAGGCCATCGGCACGGCGCACCCGCGCTGGGGCACGCCGCACCGGATGACCATCGGCGGGGCCGCGCTGATCGCCGTGCTGGCGGCTTTCGTGCCGATCTCGGCGCTGGCCGACATGGTCAGCATCGGCGCGCTGTCGGCGATGATCATCGTCGCGGTCGCGGTGCCGGTGCTGCGCAAACGCCGCCCGGACCTGAAGCGCCCGTTCACCGTGCCGTTCTCGCCGGTGCTGCCGATCATCGCCGCGGTGGCGTGCTTCTACCTGATGCTGAACCTCGACGTGATGACCTGGATCCGGTTCGCCGCCTGGCTCGTGATCGGCCTGCTGATCTACTTCTTCTACGGCCGCAAGCACTCCCGCTTCGCGAAGTAGCTTCAGGCCGCCCTTCAGCACCGCGCCCGCTCGTCCTCGTCGAGCGGGCGCCCGCTCGTCCCCGGCGGCTTCAGGAAGCTGGTGCCCCAGGCGAGCACGGCGGCGACGCAGGCCAAGGCGAAGCCGGTGATGATCGTGGCGGAAAGGGAGAAGCTGCCGGCAACCGCGCCCCCGACCGCCGAACCGAGCGCGATGCCGAGATTGGCCGAGGACGCGGGCAGCGCCTGCGCGAGCTGGGCGCCGGGCCCGGCGAGATCCACCACTCGGTACTGCACCACCGGCGCCGTCCCCATGCCGAACACGCCCAGCGCGAGCAGCACCACCGCGACCAGTGCCGCGACCGTGCCCACGACGTACAGCAGGAGCAGGGAGATCGCGAGCCCGCCGGTGCCGAGGATCAGCGCACGCGGGGCGTTGGCATCGGCGAGCCGGCCGCCGCCGAACGAGCCCACCGCGGTCGCCACGCCGTAGGCGAGCAGGAACACGCTGATCAGCGTGCCCGGGATACCGGTGACCTGCTCCAGGTATGGCGCGACGTAGGTCACCGCGGCGAAGAGCGCCGCGAAGGCGAGAGCGATCACCACCAGCACGGCGAGCACCCGCGGAGCGAACGCGTGCCTGGCTTGGTCGCCGAGACCGCCGCCGCTCGAAGGCACCCGGGGAACCAGGACCAGTATGGCGGCGAAGGTCAGCGCGGACAGCACCGCGATCCCGACGAACGCTCCCCGCCAGCCCAGCGCTTGACCGGCCAGCGTGCCTAGCGGAACGCCCAGCGCGGCCGACACGGTGGTTCCGGAGATGACCACCGAGATCGCCCGGCCCGCCCGTTCCGGCGGAACGATCGAGGTGCCGATTTCGAACGCGGCAGCGATGAACAGCCCGCCCGCCGCGCCTCCGAGCGCCCGTGCCGCGATCAGCAGGCTGTAATCGGCGCTCAGCACCAGAACCAGGTTCGCCGCGGCGAATCCGGCCGTCGAGCCGGCGAGGATCGTCCGCTTGCCGAGCCTGACCGTCAGCGCGGTCAGGAGCGGCCCGCCCAGCGCGACGCCGAGCGCTTGCGCGGTCACCAGCATCCCGGCTGATTGGAGGGAGACGCCGAGGTCGGCGGCGACCAGGTTCAGCACGCCCGGAACCAGCAACTCGGTGACGCCCATGACGAAAGTGCCGAGGAACAGGACGGTCAGGATCAGTTTCGCCCGGTTCGGGCTCGAGGCGGTCACCGGGCGACCGTTCCGTCCGGCGTGCGGCCGACAGGGAGTTCGGCGGTGAAGTCCGAGTACGTGGTCATGTGCGGTCCGGCATCCTTTCGCAACTAAGTGGTTGCGATAGTATGGCAACCACTTAGTTGCGTCAATCCGGACCGTCTCGCGCCCGCTACCGCGTCCCGGCGACGCCGAGATGCACGCGGAGGTGCCGCGGATTCTCGACCTCGTCGAGCAAGGCCACGGCGAAATCGGCGTACGAGATCTTGACCGAGAGGTCGCCGTGCTCGCCGATCTCGTAGCGGCCGGTGCGCTCGCCGTCGTGGTCGAAGTCGCCGACCGGGCTGACGTACGCCCAGTCCAGCCCGGCGCCTTCGGCGCGCAGCACCTCGAGCCCCGCCGCGTGCGCCAGGCAGAATGGCCGGAACTCGGCCGGAATCGAGTCCAGCACCGGGGTTCCGTCGGCGGCGGGCAGCAGCGTGGACAGCCCGACCGCGACCAGCCGCTTTACCCCGGCCTGCGGCAACCCGGCGGCGAGAGCGCGTGCGGCACCGGTGAAGAACGCGTCCGGGTCGGTGCCTTCCCCGTAGACCGCGGCCGCGTTGACGGCCGCGTCATGTCCAGCGGCGAGGGCCGCGACGTCTGCCGGATTGGTGACATCGCCAGCGACGACGTCGGCCAAATCGCGGTAGCGCGCGGGATCTCGGACCACAGCGGTGACTTCGTGTCCGCGCCGCCGCGCCTCGGCGACGGCCTGCCGTCCGGCCCGGCCGCCCGCGCCGAAGATGACGATCTTGCTCATCGTGGGAATACCTCCTGGAGTGTCGATGCTCTGGAAGGTAGCCAGGGGGCCGGTTCCCTCCGGGATACTGCGAGGAGAGCGCGATGACCGTTCGGCAGCCGTCGGAGCCATTGGAGCCATTGCCTCCCGACCTGTTCGAGGAGCTGTGCCCGTCCGCGATGGTGCCGTTCCGCTTCGGGGACAAGTGGTCCGCGCTGGTGATCCGCTGCCTGGAGGACGGGCCGCGGCGGTTCTCCGAACTGCGGGTGCCGTTGCGTCGCGTCACGCCGAAGGTGCTGACCCAGACCCTGCGCGGCCTCGAACGTTCCGGGCTGGTGTCCCGCACGGCGCATGCCGATCCGGCGTCGGGGGTGGAGTACGCGCTGACGCCGCTGGGCCGCAGCCTGCTGGAGCCGATGCGGGTGGTGTACGGCTGGGTCGCGGAGCATTGGGAGGAACTGCTGGACGCGCAGGAGCGTTACGACGCGCCGCCGCTGCGCAACCCGGCGTAGGAAACCGCCTGCGCCAACGCCTCCGCGTGCCCGGCGTCCGCCACCAGCAGCACCGATTCCAGCCCCGCCGCGACCCATTCCACCGGCTGGTCGTGCACGCCTTCGTCGCCCAGTTCGCGGTAAGTGTCCACAACGGACAGCAGCGTTCCCTCCGCGCCGAGCCGCACTCCGGCGATCAGCACGTGGTGCGGCGCGGGCGGCCGCCACCGGTTCGTCCACAGTGGAGGGATGCCGGTGTCGAGATAGTCCAGCAGCGCGCGTTCCGGTGTGTCCGGCGCGCCCAGTTCCGCCGGGTCGACCCGTGCCAGCACCGCCACGCGCGGCAGTTCCCACAGGCCCAGCAGCAAATCCGAGACCGTCGAAGCGCGCCACTCCCCCGCTGCCGGAACCACCGCCAGCTGCTCCCCGGACAACGTCCGGATCGCCGAGGCCAACCCGTACAGCGAAGTGCCCGCGGCCGTCTCGTCGAGAGGAATCGGAAGCCGGAACTCGTTGCGGGACAACGCACCTGCCGGGAGGCTGGCCGGCGCGCGCACCGTCCCCGCAGCAATCGCGACCTCGTCCTGGTCGGGCACCGCGATGTCCGCCGCGCGCAACGCCACCAGTGCGGTGAAGGCCGCCGCCAAGCCGTCCTTCTGCGGCAGTTCCGCCCGGGCTTCGGCGACCAGGCGCGCACCGCCGGGAAGCCAGTGGACGTCGGAAAGCCCCGTGTTCAGTACCGCCACAGATGCGCCGCCACGATCTCCTCGGGCGCCCGCTCGGCGGCCCACGCCGCGTCCGAGGCGCGCACCGCGCGGAACGCGCCGAGCAGCTCGTCCCCCAGCGCCCCGGACACGCGCGGATTCGCCAGCAGCGCAGTGTCCTGTTCGGACGGACTCGCCGGCAGCGGCAGCACGCCCGCGGTGTTCCGTTCCCCTTCGCTCCAGCCGCCCGGATCCTCCGCGATCGGCTCCGGCAGCACCGCCGAATCCTCGATCCCGGCCATCCCGGCGGCGAGCACGACCGCCAGCGCGAGATACGGGTTGGCCGACGCGTCCGACGTCTTCAGCTCGACATTCGCGTGCTCCGTCCCGAGCAGCGCCGTGCCCGGGACGTACCGCAGCGGCGCTTCGCGGTTCTCCACTCCCCAAAACGCATAAGCACCAGCGAAAAACCCCGGCCGCAACCGCATCGTCGACGGCACGCTCGGCGCCGTGATCGCGGTCAGCGCGGGCAAATCCCGCAGCAGCCCGCCAAGGTAGGCCGCGCCTTCGCCTTCCGGTACGCCGTCGCCGGCCAGGAGGTTTCGGCCCTTGCGACGGACGGAAGTGTGCAGATGCCAGCCGTTCCCGGCCGCGCCGAGGCCGATCATCGGCGCGAAACTCGCCACGAGGCCGTGTGCGTGCGCGGCCGCGTGGATCGTCTGGCGGGCCAGCAGCTGATCGTCCGACGCGGACACCGGATCCGTGACCGCGAGCGACAATTCCAGCTGCGCCACGCCGTATTCCGCGTGCAACTGGCCGATCTGCAGGCCGTTGGCGGCGAAATCATGCAGCAGCGCCGCGATGAACTCGTCCAGGCAGATCAGCGCGTGCGGGCTGTACGCGGGACCGCGATGCCCCGGCGCGGACACGACGTCCTCGCTGCCCGCCGGCGCGACGGAGAACTCCAGCTCGTACCCGGCGCGGAACTCGAGACCGCGCTGCGCCGCCTCGGCGACGTGGCGCTCCAGCACGGAACGCTGGCAGTACGGCCACGGCGATCCGTCCGCGGCGAGCTGCCGCACCGGCGCCCAGGCGAGCGCGGGCTGTCCGGCGAGCCTGCGGAGCCGTTCCACGACCGGCACGAGCCGGATGTCGCCGGACGGCGTGCCGAGGCCGGAATGGGCGTAGGTGATGGCGTCGTGGCTGTCGAAGACCGCGAACAGCGAGGTCGCGCCGACGCCGCGGACCGCCGCGTCGGCCAGTCCGCCGACCGGGACCACGCGCGAACGCGGGATGCCGTTGTTGTCCGCCCAGGCCAGGTGGACGCCACCGACCCCCGCCGCGGCCAGGTCCTTCGCCGCCGCCGACGCCGCCTTGGTCATGGCAACCTCCTCGGGCTCGGGATCAGTATCGCGGGCCGGGGCCGCCCGGGCCATCCGCGAGTCTTCACCCGGGCGGCTCAGTGACCGGTCCGTTGTCGTCCCGGCTGCGCAACGCCACGCCCGCGACGACCGCGAGCGTCCCGGCCGCTTCGACCGCACTGGGCACCTGCGCGAGCACCACGAACCCGACGACCCCCGCCGTCACCGGCAGCAACGCGAGCAGCACCGCGAACCGAGCCTGCCCGAGCCGGCGCAGGACCACTTGGTCGAGCGCGTACGGCACAACGGTCGACAGCACCCCGACGCCGATCCCGAGCAGCAGCATGCGTGGCGAACCCCACATTTCCCCGGTGCCGAACGCGAGCGGCGACAGCGCGACAGTCGCCACCACGAACCCGACCGCCAGCGAATCCAGCCCGTCCCCGCCGATCGCGACCCGCTTGCCGAGCACGATGTACCCCGCCCAGGCAGCCGCCGCGGCCAGCGCGAACACGACGCCGAGCGGACTGCCCGCGATCCGCACGTCCGCGATCGCGACCACGCCGAGGGCCACCAGGACCAGCGCGATCAGGTCCCGCCGCGTCCGCGACCCGACCGCGGCCACGACGACCGGCCCGACGAACTCCAGCGCGACCACCGTTCCCAGCGGCAGCCGTGCGATGGCCTCGTAAAAGACCACGTTCATCCCGGCGGTGACGACCCCGAAAGCCCCCGCGAGCAGCAGCCGCTTGCCCCGCCAGGCGGCCTTCGGCGGCCGCCGCCACACCAGCAGCACGACGGCCGCCCCGAGACAGCGCAGCCACGCGACCCCGGACGGCGTGGCGTGCCCGAAGAGGTCGACCGCGATGGCCGCACCGGCATACATCGAAATTCCGCTGAGAACGAACAAGACCGGTGCCGGAATCGCGTTCACGCGTTTCCTGGAGAGTGCGATGCCCACTCCCGCATGGTGCCTGACCACGGAAAACGCGCTGCTTCGGGTGGTCTGGTCCTACGGAGTGGAACATCGTTGCGGCAACCGGGCTAATTCGGCGTGACGCACCTCCCACCGGCGCGGGAACACTTGCGGGCCGCCAAACGTCTGCAAGAGTGGAAGCACGAACACCGCGGAGCCGGAAGCGATCCCCGCCGAAGGCATCGAGACCGAAGTGGGCGTAGCTGGATCGAGGCACCGGGCGACCGGTGCCGGGACGGAGGGAGACCCCCATGACAACACCGACGCTCACCCGCCCCGAATTGACCGCAGCCGACCGATGCGACCGGTGCGGAGCAGCAGCTCAGGTACGCGCTGTCCTCAGCTCCGGAGGCGAGCTGCTCTTCTGCGGGCACCACGCCCGCGAGCACGAGGCCAAGCTCAAGGAACTGGCCGCGGAGATCCAGAAGTAGATCGCTCACCGACAGATTCGACCCCGGAGGCGGCAGGCGCGACGTGCGCTTGCCGCCTTCGGCGTTTCCGGACGAGGTGATCGGGCGGGACGGGGCGGCGGGTTTCGCGCCCTCGGGTTTGTACGGCCTCGGTGCCTGCCGTTTGGGCGTGAGCCGCCCCCTCACAGGGATGCTTTCCCGCCCCATCAACCAAGCGAACAGCCTCCTGCTAGGTCCGTGAAGGGCTCCTTGAAGGAATCTGATTCCTTCAAGGAGCCCTTCACGGACCTCAGACGCAGCAGGCCCCACGAAGCTCGTCGCCTCCCGCTGACGTACGTGAGGGGAACCCTGAGGGACTCTGAGTCCCTCAGGGTTCCCCTCACGTACGTCCAAAAAGCCCACCCGCACCCAGTGCACTCACCCAAGCGGGGCACCCAGCCCCCTCCCGCACCCCGATACGAAGCCGAAATGCGGGCGGGGGGGGGGGGGTGGTGGGGGGGTGGGGGCGCCCCGCTTTCCGCGGCCCCCCTTTTCTGTTTTTCTGCTCCGAACCTCTGCGAGCCCGCCCGGCCGTCGTGTTGGATGTGCCCGGTCGGAATGTTTCTTTCGGGTTTGCGAGGTATCACGTGAGCGTCCCGCCGCACGGGCACGGACCGCAGCCGGGCTACGGCCAGAACGGGCCGTCGCCGTTCCAGCAGCACTACGGCCCGGGCGGGATGCCGCCGCAGCAGAGCCCGAAGCGAAACTTCCCGACCAGGACCGTCGTGCTCGTCGCCGTCGCGGTGGTGGTCGTGGCGGCGGGGGTCGTCATCGGGTTCTTCGCGTTCGGCAACTCGACCAGCAACACCCACGCGAGCGACTGCATGCACATCGAGAAGTCCGGCTCGACCACGACGACGAAAACCGTCGACTGCGCCGACCCCGGAGCGAACGTCAAGGTCGCCGTCGTCCGCGCCAACCGGAGCGGAACCTGCCCGCGCGGCGACTACTACCGCTACACCACCGGCGGCAAGAACCGCCGCGTGCTCTGCCTCGTCCCCAATGTGCAGCAGGGGGATTGCCTCTCCGGGCTCCAGACCGCCACGACGACGTACCAGAAGGTGCCGTGCACCGATCCGCAGAAGAACGCGGAGATCGTCAAGCTGGTGCCCGGCGCCAAGGACCGCTCAGCGTGCGAGGGCAGCGGTTCGACCGCCGCCCGCTGGTACTCCGATCCCGAGGAAGCCATCTGCATCAAGAGCTGACGGGGGCGGTACAAAGGGGCCGTCCGGACGCCCGGTTTCGGCCGTTCGTCGCACTCCGTGAGACAGGCTGCGTCCGGGCCTCACCGGGACCTAACGTGGATCGCCGCCCGCCGCCGGGCGGGACCCGTTAATCCCCGACACCCCCAGGAGACGTGGTGGCGACCACCGATTCCCCTGTCGAAGAGCGAAAACTCCTCGATTTCCCAACCTCCTGCGCGGCTCCGGCGCCTCAACCGGAGGAGCCGGTCAAGGTCATCCCGCTGGCCGTCGCCGCGGTGCTCGCGGTCGGGCTGACCGCGTACGTCTGGGCCGCGCACGGCGCGAAATTCGGGGTCCTGCTCGTGCTGGGACTGCTGCTCGGCCTCGCCCTTTTCCACTCCCGCTTCGGTTTCACGTCCGCCTGGCGGCAGCTGATCGCCGTCGGCAACGGCGAAGGCCTGCGCGCGCACACCCTTCTGCTCGGCACGGCCGCGACGCTCATTGCCCTCATCTGCGGCACCGGCGCGGGCCTCTTCGGCAGCAAACCGCTGCCGGTGGCGAACGTCGGGCCGATCGGGCTCGCGTTGTTCGTCGGGGCCACGCTGTTCGCGATCGGCATGCAACTCGGCGGCGCGTGCGCGTCCGGGACGCTCTTCGCGGTCGGGGCCGGGCAGTCGACGATCGTGCTGACTCTCGGCGGTTTCATCACCGGTTCGGTCCTCTACACGTGGGGTTACCCGCTTTTCACCGGCTGGCCGCAGGTTTCCGGATTCCTGCTGTCGGACCACGTCGGCTGGTTCGGCTCGTGGGCGATCACGATCGCCGTCCTCGTCGCGATCGTCCTCGCGACCCGGATCGTGCAGAAGCGCCGCGTGCCGCCGCCGGTCGACACCGTGCCGACCGCGCGCGGGTTCGCCCGGATCTTCCGCGGCTCGTGGCCGATCCTCGTCGGCGCGGTGGTGCTCGGCGTGCTGGCCGGCGCGGTGTACCTGGTTTCCGGCGGCATCTGGGGCGTCACGAGCGCGTTCAGCCTGTGGGGCGCGAAAATTCTCCAGGTGTTCGGCCTGCACCCGGAGCAGTGGGAGTTCTGGCAGCTGAAGGCGAACGCGACGTCGCTGTCCAAGCCGATCTGGCAGGACAAGACGAGCCTCACCGACATCGGCATCATGATCGGCGCGTTCGTCGCCGCGGCGGCCGCGGGCGCGTGGAAGATCCACAGCTCGATCCCGTGGCGCACCGCCGTCGCCGCGATTCTCGGCGGAATCCTGATGGGCATCGGCGCGCGGCTGGCGAACGGCTGCAACATCGGCGCGTATCTGGGCGGCATTTCCGTCGGCAGCCTGCACGGCTGGCTGTGGGGCGCGTTCGCGCTTTTCGGCACCTGGATCGGGCTGAAACTGCGGCCGTTGTTCGGTTTGGGCAACCCCGTGCGCACGGACAGTATCTGCTGACCCCGGTGGGGGCTTTTCGCAGGTCATCGTGACTGGGCGAAAAGTCCCCACGTATTTCGTCCGGCAGGGAAAAAGGCTGCGTCCCCGCTTGCCGCTCGGCTAGTCTGGAGCGCGCGCAAGGGGGAACCGCTGTCGTATCGTCGCGTCGCGGGCTTGCGCTTCACCACTAACAGATGGGGTTCCGCATGTCCGCACCAGCGACTCCGGCCGCGCCGGATGCCGGTGACAAACTCGACCGGGGAGTGCTGAAGGTCGCCTCCGTGGTGGTGCTCGGCGCCATCATGGCGATCCTCGACACCACCGTGGTCAACGTCGCGCTTCAGAAGCTCACCATTCAGTTCACCACGTCCTTCGACACCATCCAGTGGGTCGCGACCGGCTACATGCTGGCGCTGGCGACGGTCATCCCGGTCACCGGATGGGCGTCCGACCGGTTCGGCACGAAGCGGCTGTACCTGCTCGCGATCGGCACCTTCCTGGTCGGCTCGATGCTGGCCGGACTCGCCTGGAACGTCGAATCGCTGATCGCGTTCCGCGTCGTGCAGGGCCTCGGCGGCGGCATGCTGATGCCCGCGGGCATGACGATCCTGACCCGCGCGGCCGGTCCGCAACGCATCGGCCGGGTCATGGCGGTGCTGGGCGTGCCGATGCTGCTCGGCCCGATCTGCGGCCCGATCCTCGGCGGCTGGCTGGTCGACCAGGTGAGCTGGCGCTGGATCTTCTACATCAACGTCCCGATCGGACTGATCGCTTTCCTGCTCGCGGTGCGGATGCTGCCGAAGGACAACCCGGAACCAGGCAACCGGTTCGACTTCGTCGGCATGCTGATGGTGTCGCCGGGTCTGGCCGCGCTGATCTTCGGCGTCTCCCGGATTCCGTCCACCGGCACCGTCGCCGACCTCGAGGTGTGGCTGCCCGCGCTGGCCGGCATCGTGCTGCTGGTCGCGTTCGTCCTCCGCGCGCGGACCATGGAACACCCGCTGATCGACCTGAAGCTGTTCCGCAACCGGTCGTTCTCGGTCGCGATGATCACCATGGCGGTGTTCTGCGTCGGGTTCTTCGGGGCGATGCTGTTGCTGCCCACGTATTTCGTGCTGGTGCGCGGTGAAAGCGCACTGAACGCGGGTCTTCTGCTGGCTCCGCAGGGCCTTGGCGCGATGCTGGCGATGCCGATCACCGGACGGCTGGCGGACAAGATCGCGCCGCGCCGGATCGTGGTGCCCGGCCTGGTCCTGATCGCGCTGGGCATGGTGGTGTTCACTCAGGTCACCGCGACCACGCCGTACTGGCAGCTGCTGGCCGCGCTGTTCGTGATGGGCATCGGCATGGGCTGCACGATGATGCCGATCACCTCGGCCGCGCTGCAGACGTTGCAGTCCAAGGACATGGCGAAGGCCTCGACCGCGACGAACATCCTGCAGCAGACCGCGGGCGCGATCGGATCCGCGGTGATGTCGATCATCCTGGCGGCGCTGCTCGCCGGAAAGTTCGGCGTCCCGACGAGCCAGGGCCAGCTGGTCGCCACCGCGGCGACGATGAACCCGGCCACCCACGACGCCGCGGCCGGCCTGGCGGGCGAGTCGTTCGCGACGACGTTCCTGTGGGGCACGGTCCTGCTGGCGCTGTGCCTGGTGCCCGCGTTCTTCCTGCCGAAGAAGCGCGTCGTGCCCACGGAGACGGAAACCGACGAGGTCGCTCCGCCGGTGCTGATGCACTGACGCTTCACCTGGAAAGGGCCGTCCGCGTTGCGCTCGCGGGCGGCCCTTTCTCGTTGCTCAAGCGGAAATGCGCCCCCGAGGTCCGTGAGGGGAACCCTGAGGGAATCAGAGTCCCTCAGGGTTACCCGCACGGTCGTTTG
>NZ_JBHZAG010000106.1:0-30814 GCF_042754125.1 Amycolatopsis sp. NPDC059235 | reverse complement strand
TGTCAAGGCATCTTTCCCGCCTTGACAAGCACCCCCGAACCGTCAGCACAATCAACCTTCGGGGTGCCCCACGCAACCAACGGAGGGCCAATGTCGCCGCCAGGCGACGAGCCCCCCACCCGGTAGTGTCCGTTTCATGGGATCCCGGATCGAACACCGCGGCGAGTTCGACGGCTCACTAGCGGACGTCTTCGCCGCAGTAGCCGGAGAAGAAGCCCTCCGCGCCCGCCTGGCCGAACAAGGCGGAGACGACGCCAAACTCCTCACCTACACCGCCGAAGCCGAAGCCGACTCCGTCCGCTACGAACTCCAGCACGGCATCAAGGCGGCAAAACTCCCCCAAGCCGTCCGAGCCCTCCACAAAGGCGACATCATCGTCAACCGCGCCCAAACCTGGAAGCGGTCCGGCGACGAGTACACCGGCCGGTCCGACGTCAGCGTCGGCGGCGTCCCAGGCGAAATCAGCGCCTCCACCTACCTCACCCGAGGCGCGAAAGACGGCAAGGTCCTCCTCCGCACCTCAGGCGAGGTAGTCGTCCGGATCCCCCTCTTCGGCGGCCGGATCGAGGAGTTCGTCTCCGAGCAGGTGGTCAACCTGCTGCGGAACGAGGACGAGTTCACCGCGCAGTGGCTGGCCGAGCACGCCTGACCCCGGTGGGCGCCCCGACCAGGGGCACCACCAATCCCAACCGGTTGCGCCGGGTCGACCGCTGGCTCGCGAGCGATCCGGCCGTCACCCGGCTGCTGCGGCGGGGCGAAAGTCCCCTTGTCGTCGATCTCGGCTACGGAGCGTCGCCGGTCACGACGGTCGAACTGGCTCGCTGGCTGGCGCGCGTACGGCCGGACATCCGGGTGCTCGGGCTCGAACTCGACCCCGAACGCGTCGCCGCCGCCCAGCCCGCCGCCGATCCGCCTCGGCTCGACTTCCGGCGCGGCGGCTTCGAGCTGGCCGGGACGCGGCCGGTCCTGGTGCGCGCGTTCAACGTGCTCCGGCAGTACGCCGAGGACGAGGTCCCCGGCGCGTGGCAGCTGATGCTCGACGCGATGCCGCCGGACGGCCTGCTCGTCGAGGGCACCTGCGACGAGATCGGCAGGCTGGTCACGTGGGTCGTGGTCGGCGCCGGCGGGCCGCGCACGCTCACCCTGTCGCTCCGCCTCGCCGAACTCGACCGTCCGTCCACAGTGGCCGAACGACTGCCGAAGATCCTCATTCACCGCAACGTTCCCGGCGAACGCGTGCACGCTCTAATGTCCACTTTGGACGAATGCTGGGCAGCCGCCGCCCCGCACCGCTCGTTCGGCGTGCGCGCCCGCTGGACCACCACCGTCGCCATGCTCGCCGACCGCGGCTGGCCCGTTTTCGGCAATCCGGACCGGCGCAGGCTCGGCGAACTGACCGTGGCCTGGGAAAGCGTCGCGCCGCGCTGAACCCACCTGTTCACCACCCGCACCCCGCTGGGTCATCCCTTGGTGACCTTCAGTGCTGACGATGAGCGGGTGGAACTGCTGGAACACGTCACCGAGCTGATCCGGGGCACCCTCGGCTCGCCCTGGCTGTGGGTGCTCGTGTTCGCGATCGCCGGGCTGGACGCGCTGCTTCCGTTCATGCCGAGCGAAACGACCGTGGTGACCGTGGCCGTCCTGATCGGACCGGACGTCGGCAGGCTGGCGCTGCTGGTCGTCGTCTCCGCCGCGGGCGCGTGGGCGGGCGACTGTCTCGGCTACGCCGTGGGCCGCGCCGCCGGACCGCGCGCCGTCGCCTGGCTGCAGCGCGGACCGTCCGGACGGCAACGCTACGAATGGGCCCGCGACCAAGTCCGCAGGCAAGCACCGCTGCTGATCATCGCCGCCCGCTACCTGCCCGGCGGCCGCGTCGCGAGCGCGCTGGCCAACGGCAGCCTCGGCTACCCGCTGCGCCGGTTCGTGCCGCTCGACGCCGTCGGCGCGGCGCTCTGGTCGGTGTACAGCGCGCTGATCGGGCTCGCCGGCGGCACCGCGTTCGCCGACCGTCCGGTGTACGGCCTGCTGCTGTCGTTCCTGCTCGGGCTGCTGCTGGTCGCGCTCATCGAATTCGGCCGACGGGTGCGCGTGCGCAGGCTACGGTCAGTGCATGGACGCGCCACGTCTGCTGGAAGCGATCGACATTCACGCCGACCGGATCAAGGCCGCGACGCTCGCCGCGGGCCCGGCCGCGCCGGTCCGGAACTGTCCGAAATGGACAGTGCAGGACCTGGTGACGCACCTGACGACGGTGCTCTCGTACACGGTCGCTGCGATCACCGACCGGAAAGCTGAGCCACCGACAGCGGCCACCTGGGAAGACGCGCTCGGCTGCTGGGACGGCGAACGCATGGCCGTCCGCGAAGCCCTGCGCCGCCCGGCGGACACCCCGCTGCGGTCGCCGTTCCCGCGCGGCGGCCCGGTCACCGTCGGAGACTGGACGCGCCGGCTAGCGCACGAGTTCGCCATCCACCGGCTCGACGCGGAAAGCGCCCTGCCCACCCCGCCGGTCACCCAGTACCGCACGGAATTCGCCGAGGACGGCATCGACGAGTTCCTCGCCTTCCTGACCCCGCGCCGGGCCGCGCCGAGCCGCCGCGACGGGATCGTCCAGGTCAGCACCGACACGCGGACGTGGACCGTTCTGCTGCACGCCGACGAGCCGCCGGCGCTGGGCGAAGGCGTCCCGGACCTCACGCTCACCGGCCCCGCCGACGACGTCTACCGCGCGTTGTGGGGCCGCCCGAACCGCGCGGAGAAAGTCGGCGACGCCACCCTTCTGGAGCCCCTCGCAGCGCCCTGACCAGCGGCCGGTGAGAATGGGCGCGTGTCAGAACCCCAGCGTTACGTGCTCACCTTCGGCTGCCCCGACCGCACCGGCATCATCGCCCGCATCTCCGGCTTCCTCGCCGACCACGGCGGAATGATCGCCGAGGCGGCGTATCACACCGACCCCGACTCGGGCTGGTTCTTCACCCGCCAGGTCGTGCGCGCCGATTCGCTGCCGTTCGACGCCGCGGGATTGCGCGAGCGGTTCGGCGAGGTGGCGAACGAACTGTCCGCCGAATCGAGCTGGCAGGTGCGCGACACCGGCGAGCGCCCGCGCGCGGTGGTGCTGGTGTCAAAGGCCGGACACTGCCTGTACGACCTGCTCGGCCGCGTCGCCTCCGGCGAGCTGGACGTCGACATCGCCGCGGTGATCGGCAACCACGATTCGCTCGCGGACATCACCCGCGCGCACGGGATCCCGTTCCACCACGTGCCGTTCCCGGCGGGCGACCCCGACGGCAAAGCGGCCGCGTTCGCCAAGGTCCGCGAACTGGTCGACGCCCACGACCCGCACGCGATCGTGCTGGCGCGCTTCATGCAGGTGCTGCCCGCGGACCTGTGCGCGGAGTGGGCCGGGCGCGCGCTGAACATCCACCACAGCTTCCTGCCGTCGTTCATCGGCGCGAAGCCGTACCACCAGGCACACACGCGCGGCGTGAAGCTCGTCGGCGCGACCTGCCATTACGTCACCGCGGACCTGGATGCCGGGCCGATCATCGAACAGGACGTGATCCGCGTCGACCACGGCGATTCGGTGCAGGACATGGTGCGCAAGGGCCGGGACATCGAGAAGGTGACGCTCGCGCGCGGACTGCGCTGGCACCTTGAAGGGCGCGTCCTGGTGCACGGCAACCGAACCATGGTGCTCTGACGCGCTGGCGCCGAGGTACGTGAGGGGAACCCTGAGGGACTCAGAGTCCCTGAGGGTTCCCCTCACGGACGTTCGCAGGAACGCAAGCCACGCACGACCGCGGGCGTCAGCCGATCGTCGAGGTGTCGATCACGAAGCGGTAGCGCACGTCGCTGTTCTCGACCCGCGCGTACGCCTCGTTCACCTGGTCCGCGCTGATCGTCTCGATCTCCGCGCCCACGCCGTGCTCGGCGCAGAAGTCCAGCATCTCCTGGGTTTCCGCGATGCCGCCGATCATCGAACCGGCCAGCACGCGGTTGCCGCCGAGCAGGGAGAAGACGTTATACTCCAACGGTTCCCCCGGCGCGCCGACGTTCACCATCGCGCCGCCGACGCGCAGCAGGCTGAGGTAGGCGTCGACCGGCAGCTTCGCCGAGACGGTGTTGAGGATGACGTCGAACTGGCCGGCGAGCGTCTCGAAGGTCGACTCGTCGCTGGTCGCGTAGTAGTCCTTCGCGCCGAGGCGAAGTCCGTCTTCCTGCTTCTTGAGGCTCTGGCTGAGCACGGTGACGTCCGCGCCCATCGCGACGGCCAGCTTGACCGCCATGTGACCGAGCCCGCCGAGCCCGACGACGGCGACCTTCTTGCCCGGCCCCGCGCCCCACCGGCGCAGCGGCGAGTACGTGGTGATGCCCGCGCACAGCAGCGGCGCGGCGACGTCGAGGGAAATGCCCTCCGGGATCCGGCAGACGAACGCGTCCTTCACGACGATCTGCCGGCTGTAGCCGCCGTAGGTGTTCTCGCCGTCGAAGCCGACCCCGTTGTACGTCTGCACGTTGCCCTTGACGCAGAACTGCTCGGATCCGGCCCGGCAGTACTCGCATTCGCCGCAGGAATCGACCATGCAGCCGACGCCGACCCGGTCGCCGACCTGGTACTTCGTGACGTTCGCGCCGACCGCGGCGACCACCCCGGCGATCTCGTGACCCGGCACCATCGGGAAGATCGCGGTCCCCCAGTCCTGGTGGACCTGGTGCAGGTCGCTGTGGCAGATGCCGGCGTAGGCGATGTCGATCAGCACGTCGTCCGGCCGCAGGTCGCGGCGCTCGATCGTCGTCGGGGCCAGCGGTCCGCCCGGCGCCGCGGCGGCGATGGCGGAGGTGGTCGTGGTCATGAAGCCCTCCTGGGTGTCCCGATTTTCGGGAACGAAGTCAATGTAAGAACCCTCTTACATAGACTAGCGTGGGCCTCGGCTTATTCCTCGGCACGACCACGATCGGGTGTGACACACGGCATGGCGGCGCAGTACCACCACCGCAACCTGCGCGCCGAGCTCGTGCGCGTCTCGCTCGACCTGATCGCCGAAAACGGGGTCGCCGGGTTCTCGGTCGCCGAAGCCGCGCGGCGGGCGAAGGTCTCGGCCGCGGCGCCGTACCGGCATTTCCCGGACCGCGCGGCGTTGCTAGCTGCAGTCGGCACGGTCGCGGCGCGCCAGCTTCGCGAGCTAGCCGACGAAGCAGCCGCCGCCGAAACGGACGACGGGGCCGCGCTGGCCGCCGTGGCTGCCGCGCACACCCAGTTCCTGATCGACACCCGGATCGGGCTGCACGTGTTCTTCGCCGCGGATCTGGCCGACGCGCAGCACATCGAACTGCACGAGGCTCGCCGTGAGCTGATCGACGCGTCGCTGCTGCGCTGCCTCACGATCGCGCCGGACCCGGCTATCGCGCTGGAACTGATGGAGCAGCTGCACACCCAGGCCTACGGGTACGGCGATTTCTACCTCAACGGCGTCTACCAATGGCTCGGTTATCCGACGGAGCAGGTGGTCGCCAAGTCCCGGCGGGCGGCGCGGATCGTGGTCGAGGCTTATCGCGCCGGGAGACCGGAGATCAGTCCGGCGGAGTGGTGACGTAGCGGGCGGCCAGCCATTCCCCTAAGGCGCGCAAGCGATCGGTGAGCGCGGACGGTTCCAGGACATCGAAATCCACGTCGAGGTAAGCCAGCCAGCGCGCGGCCCAGTCGAGATCGTCGGCGCCGAAACGGAGTTCGCATTCGTCGCCGTCCTCGACCACGGCGGCCACGCTCGGGTCGACGAGTTCCCGGACCAGGTCGGCGGAGGTGTGCACCCGCACCCGGACGCGATGCCGCCAGCCCGCGTCCGCGACCAGATCGGCCACAGTGGACGGTGGCTCCGGCGCGGGCAGCTTGGTCCCGAGCGGCTGAACCGCCTCGATCCGGTCTACCGCAAAGGTTTTCCATTCGTTCGTCCCGCGCGGGCAAGCGACGAGATACCACTGCCGCCGGACGGTGATGAGCCGATGTGGTTGCACGTCAACCGGTTTCGCCGACGGAGCATCCATGGCTCGATGCCGGATCCGGACCGCTTCACCGGCCCGGCAAGCCAACGCGAGCGGCACCAGGGTGTCCCGTGTTGCGCGCCGGAAAGGCTTGCCCGGCAACGATTCCACGTCCGCCAGCGCGGCGAGCCGGGTCTGCCATCGGGTCGGGACCACCTGGGTCAGCTTGGCCAGCGCGGTCACCGTGGCGGTTTCCAGCCCGTCGACCGCGACCGCCGTCTGCAGGCCGAGCGAAACGGCGGCGACCTCGTCCGCGTCGAGCAACAGCGGCGGCATCGCGGTGCCGTGCGCGAGCCGGTAGCCGCCGACCCGGCCCGGTTCGCCGTCGATGCGGTAGCCGAGTTCGCGCAGCTGAGCGATGTCGCGCCGCGTGGTGCGCTCGGTGACGCCGAGCCGGGCCGCGAGATCGGTGGCGGAGATGCCGGGGCGCGCCTGCAGCAGGGCCAGCGTCTCCAGGCGGCGGCTCGTGGTGGTCATGGTTCGATTCTCGCGCAAAACTAGGACAGTATCCGACCGGGTATTTGCTCATACTTGGCTCATGACTCAGCTGCTCCGCCCCGAAGGGCTCGTGCAATCCCCAGCCTTTACCCAGGTCGCCGTGGTCCCGCCGGGTGCGACCACGGTGTACGTCGGCGGCCAGAACGCCGTCGACGCGAGCGGCAAGCTCGTCGGCGGATCCGACGTCGCCGCGCAGGTCGAGCGAGTGCTGGCCAACCTGAAGACGGCACTGGCCGCCGGGGGCGCGACCGTTCAGGATGTGGTGATGCTGAACATCCTGCTGGTCGCGGAGGTCGATCTCGCCCAGGCTTATCCGGCCGCCGCCGCGGCGCTGGCGGGCGCGACGCCGCCGGTGATCGTCCAGCGAGTGGCCGGGCTGGCCGTGCCGGGCACGCTCGTCGAGGTCAGCGCGATCGCGGCGGTGATCCGATGAGCGTCGGGCAGACCAAGGACGCGGGCTGGCAGATCGGCGTCTCGAAGACGATCGGCCGCTCCGCCGAAGAGGTGTGGGACTTCATCACCTCGCCGGAAGGCGTGGCGATCTGGCTCGGCGAGGGCGTGACCGTCCAACCCGAACCCGGCGTCGGATACGAGACCGCCGACGGAATCCGCGGCGAGACGCGCAGCTTCCGCGAAATGGACCGGATCCGGCTCACCTGGCAGCCGACCGGCTGGTCGCACGAAACGACCCTGCAGCTGGCGGTGCGCGCCAGCGGTCCCGGCAAAGCGATGCTGCGCATTCACCAGGAACGGCTGGCCAATGCCGCCGAACGGGAGCAGCAGCGCCGCCATTGGCAGGGAGTTCTCACCGAACTGATCACCGCGCTTGCCTAGCCCGCGACTGACGGAGGACCCTGGTGCGCAAGCGGTTCACCGGCAGGAGGCGCGATGCTCTGCGTGTTCGACGTCAACGAGACGCTGCTCGACCTGACCGCGCTGGACCCGCTGTTCACCCAGCTCACCGGAGCCCCGGAAGCACGGCAGGAATGGTTCACCCTCGCGATCCACACCGTGCTCACGGTGACCGCGGCGGGCCAGTACCGCGATTTCGCGCAGATCGCCGGAGAAGCCGCGGTCGCCGTCTGCGCACGGCACGGCCACGAACTGACCGACGCCGAGCTGGCGAACGTCGGCGACGGCCTGCGTTCTCTCCCCGCCCACGCCGACGTCGTACCCGGCCTTGACCGCCTGCACCAGGCCGGACACCAGGTCGTCGCCCTCACGAATTCGCCGCTCGCCACCGCCGAAGCACAGCTGCAGAACGCTGGCCTGGCAACGAAATTCGACCGGATCTTCTCCGCACAGCAAGTCAGCCGGCTCAAGCCCGCGCCGGAGCCGTACCACCAGGTGCTGCGCGCCTTCGCCGTCGAACCCGGCCAGGCGGTGATGATCGCCGCGCACGGCTGGGACATCGCCGGGGCACAAGCCGCCGGACTCCGGACCGCGCTGCTCGCGCGTCCCGGAGTCCATCCGCTGCCCGGCCTGCCCGCCGCCACCTACACGGCGGCGACGATGCCCGAGCTGGCTGACGCGATCGTCAGGAACTGAGGCGCACCAGCATTTTGCCGGTGTTGGCGCCGCTGAGGAGACCGAGGAAGGCTTCCGGCGCGTTGCGGATACCGTCCACAAAGGTCTCCGAGTACTTGATCTCGCCGGACGCGACGAGCGGCGCGACCTCGGCCACGAACTCCTGCATCAGGTGCCAGTGGTCCAGCACGAGCAGGCCGCGCATGGTGATCCGCTTCGCGATGAGCTGCACCAGGTTGCGCGGCGCCGGCGTCGGCTCGGTGGCGTTGTACTGCGAGATCATGCCGCAGATGGCGATCCGGCCGTGCAGGTTCATCGACGCGATCGCGGCTTCCAGGTGCTCGCCGCCGACGTTGTCGAAGTAGACGTCGATGCCCTCGGGCGCGGCCGCGGCGAGCTGCTCGGCGACCGGCCCGTCCTTGTAGTTGAAGGCGGCGTCGAAGCCGAGCTCCTCGGTGAGGTAGCGGACCTTCTCCGCCGAACCCGCGCTGCCGATCACGCGCTTGGCGCCCTTGAGCCGCGCCAACTGTCCGACGAGCGAGCCGACCGCACCGGCCGCGCCGGACACGAAAACCGTGTCGCCGGGCTTGAATTCCGCGCTCACCAGCAGTCCGGAGTACGCGGTGAGGCCCGGCATCCCGAGCACGCCGAGGTAGGTCGAGAGCGGCGCGACGGAATCGTCCACTTTGACCGCTCGCTTGGCGTCGAGCACCGCGTGCGTGCGCCAGCCCGCCTGGTGCAGCACGTGATCGCCGGGCGCGAAGTCGTCCACAGTGGACTCGACGACCTCGCCGACCGCGCCGCCCTGCATGGCCTCGCCGACGACGAACGGCGGCGAGTAGGACTTCACGTCGTTCATCCGGCCGCGCATCGCCGGGTCGACGCTCATCACCAGGTTGCGCACCAGGATCTGCCCGGGACCCGGCTTCGGCACCTCGGTCTCGACGATGTCGAAAGTGTCCATGGTCGGGACGCCGTGCGGACGGGCCGCGAGCCGGATCTCGGTCGCTGTGGGTGCGTTCACCGTCGAACTCCGTTTCGTTCAAGCTGGACTGAAGCGGGGCGCGCGCCCCGTCTATCCGGCCAACGAAGCAACCGGGGCGCGCATTCCGATTGTCCCCGGAGCTGTGGCAAGCGCTACACGATCTCCGCGAGCTTGCCGAGCACGCCGTCGTAGATCTTCTTCAACCCGCCGGGCGCGAAGGTCTTCTCGAAGAAGCCGCCGACGCCGCCCGCGCCGTCCCAGCTGGTCTCGATGCGGACCAGCGAACGCTCGCCGGAGGCGGTGACGGTCCAGGTGGTGACCATGCTGGAGTTCGCGTCGGTCTCGACGAGGGTGCCCGGTGCCGGCTCGGTCACCGTGGCCGCGACGTCGCGCACGCGCTTGGACGTGGCCTGCAGCTTCCAGCTGGCCTTCGTGCCGGCGCCGACGCCGCCTTCGCTGACCTCGTAGTCGCGGTAGTGCTCGGTGAGCAGCTTCGGCCGGGTCTCGGCGTAGTCCGCGACCAGCTCACGCACGCGTTCCACCGGCGCGTCGATCGTGCGCTCCGCGGTGGCCGTGACCTTGCCCATGTCGTTTCCCCTGCTCTCCTCGGTTTCCGCCGCAGTCACCTTCGCACACGCGCGGAAACCCCGGGAGTGGCGGTACGCACCCGCCACTCCCGGAGAGCGTCAGGACAGGCCCTGCTGCTTCAGCCAGTCCTTGGCCACGTCGGCGGCGGGCTCGCCGTCCGCGTCGACCCGCTTGTTCAGCTCGCGCATGCCGTCCGTGGTGAGCTTCGCGCTGACCGCGTTGACGACCGTCGCGAAGTCGGTGCCGCGCTCGTCGAGCACCTTCTTGTTCACCGCGGGCACCACGTTCTCGGTGGGCACGATGGTGAGATCGTCCTTCAGCGCGACGTACTGCGAGTCGCCGACCAGCGGGCTGACCGAGTCGACCGGGATCACCGTGACCGCGCCGGAGTTGAGCTGCTGCACGCGCGGCCCGGCCTCCTGCACGGTCTGGAAGGTGGCGTTCGTCAGCTTGTAGATGTCCTTGAAGCCCTTGAAGCACGGCAGCCGCTTCTCGCACTCCGGCGGACCGGCCATGACGACCTTGTCGAGCTTCTTCAGGTCGCTGATCGACGCGATGCCCTTCGACTTCGCGACGTCGGCCTTCACGATGTAGGTGTTCTTGTCCTCCGCGGCCGCGTAGTTCAGCAGGCCGACGCCCTCCGGTGCGAACAGCTTCGACAGCTGGTCGTGCTCGGCCTTGGCGTCCTTAGTGGCCTCCTTGCCGAAGCCGGTCGTGATCGCCGCGCCCTGGTACTCCGGCAGGAACTGCAGCTCGCCGGATTTGAGCGACGGGTAGACCAGCTCCCGCGAGCCGAGATTCAGCTTCCGGGTGACCGGATAGCCCTTGGCCTCCAGCGCGCCCGCGTAGATCTCGGCCAGGATCTGGCTGTCGGTGAAGTTGAACGAGGCGACGACGATCGGTGCGCCGCCCTTGCTCGGCGCGGCCGGCTGGTCGCTTCCCCCACCGCACGCGGTCAAGCCGAGCGCGGCCGTCGCCAGCAGCGCGGCCACTCGGATGTTCCGGGTCCAGCGCACGTGTCCCCACACTCCTCAGTTCACTCGTTAGTGGGAATGGACCCTAACCGCGACCCCCGACAGAAACCACTGGTTAGGAATCCTCGCCACGGAATCTCAACGGCCGGAATATTGTCGCTCGATCGGGGTAAGGTCGCGCCGTGCACGCGTCCGTGACCCCGCTGCTGGCCGACAGCAGCCGTCCCCTCTTCGAATGGCGGTGGGTCGAACGCAACGCTGACGCGATTCTTCAGCGGCTCGGCGAGCACATCGCCCTCACCGCGACCGCGCTCGGCGTCGGTCTCGTGCTGTCGCTCGCGCTGGCCACGCTGTGCCTGCGCTACCGCTGGTTCTATCCGTTCGTCGTGGGCGCCGCGGGCGCGCTCTACGTGATCCCGAGCCTCGGCGCGTTCGCGCTGCTGGTTCCGCTGCTCGGGTTCACCTTCGCCACCTCGGTGATCCCGCTGGCGACGTACACGCTGCTGATCCTGATTCGCAACATCGTGACCGGCGTGCAGCAGGTGCCGACCGAGGTGCGCGAAGCGGCGGTCGGGATGGGCTTCACGCGGCGGCGGCTGTTGTGGCAGGTGGAACTGCCGCTCGCGCTGCCGGTGGTGATCGCCGGGCTGCGGGTGGCCGCGGTGACGACGATCGGCCTGGTCACCGTCACGTCGCTGCTCGGCAACGGCGGGCTCGGCTATTTCATCCGCGCCGGCATCCAGACGCCGATCCCCAACCCGAGCCCGATCATCGTCGGCATCGTGCTGTCGATCGCGCTGGCCGTGCTCGTCGATTTGCTGCTGTGGCTGAGCGAACGCGCGCTGGCCCCGTGGGCGCGGAGGGCGGTCCGATGAGCTTTTTCGCGCAGCTGAGCCAATGGCTGGCCGATCCGAACCGCTGGAGCTGGACCGACCCGGCCGGGATTCCGTTCCGGACGGTGCAGCATCTGTGGTTTTCCGTGCTGGCGCTGGTGATCTCGATCGTCCTGACAGTCCCGTTCGCGCTGTGGCTCGCGCACTACCGGCGCGGTCAGTTCCTCGCCAGCAGCGCGGTGAACATCGGCCGCGCGATCCCGAGCTTCGGGCTGATCATCCTGTTCTGGTTCCTGGCCAGCCGCTAGGGTGCGAACACGGACTTCTGGCCGCTGCTGCTCGCGCTCGTCGCGCTGGCGCTGCCGCCGCTGTTCACCAACACCTACGCCGGGGTGGTGCAGGTGGAACAGGAGGTCGTCGACGCGGCGCGCGGCACCGGGTATCGCGAATGGCAGATCATGCTGCGCGTGGAACTGCCGCTGGCGTCGCCGGTGATCGTGGCCGCCGCGCGAGTGGCGTTCCTGCAACTGATCGCGACGGTCGCCATCGGCGCGATCGTCAACGACGGCGGCGGTCTCGGCCGCTACATCGTGGACGGCTTCGCCCTCGGCGAGCAGGGCCACGGCGAGATCTTCGGCGGCGGCGTGGCGGTGGTGATCCTGGCGTTGGTGTGCGAGGGGTTGTTCGCGCTGCTGACCAAACTGGCTACGCCCCGCGGTCTCGCACTGCAGCAGGCACGGCGGGACTCCTGAGTGTTTATCGCGGTTCCAACCGTGACGAACACTCACGACACACCACGGCCAGCCGCTCGATCTCTGCCCCCAGCGACCGGTCGACCACCACCGGCTCGATCCTCTCGGCCAGCCAGGCGTAGGCGTCGGCCAGCCCCGGTGCTCCTCGGGTCTTGAGCAGATACCGCGCCTGCCGCCCGGCGATCAGCTCGCACGCGGTGATGGCGAAGAAGCGGTCGATGACTGTCTCCAGCTCGGCACCGGCCTTGCTGGCAAACGCTTGCACGTCCTCCTGACCAGCGGAAGTGTCGATCGACCCGAGCGTCGCCGGTGCGGCCAGCCGTCGCATCGCGTGCAGCTCGCCAGCCGCGCGTTTGTGCAGCGGCGTGAGCCCAGCCTGTGGACCCGGATCCACCGCAAGCTGGGGCGGAAGACCGCTGAACTGCGGGTCGAGGAGGCGGTGGAGGCGCTGCACCGAGACCTCGGCCGCGTGGATGAGCGCTGCCTTGACGGCGTCCATCCGGAGGCCCAGCGCGGCTGCGTGATAGCCGGTCGTCGGGATGAACTCCCCGTCGAGGAAGGCCGGGGAGTCCGCCGGAGTTTGCCAGGACTCGTGCAGGGTTTCCCGCAGTTCCTCGACGGTGTGGTTGACGTATTCGAGTACCTTCGGGCCGACTCGCACCGAGATCGGTGCCTGCACGACTCCCTTTTTTGCGACGGCTCCTTCGATGAGTTTCTCGATCCGCGTACCGCGGTAAATCGCTTGCGGCGCACCAAGAACGTCCACGCTGATCGCCGCGCAGACCGTCTGCCAATCGACCAGCCGACGCGCTCTTTCGCCGCAAACCCACGCGTACGCCTCGGCCAGCGGCGAGCCCTGGATGAGGCTCGCCCCTTCCTTCGGTCCGAGCGCGAACGGCTTCACCCCGCGTTGGTGCAGCGCCTCCGCCGCCGGGACTTCGATGCCGTCCTCGATGACCGTGCCGAGCCCGACGAAGGTCTGGAACGCGTGCGCCAGCGGGATGATCTCGCCCGCGCTGCCGAGGCTGTCGCGCGGGACCGCGGGAAGGAACCCGTCGTTGATCCGGTCGGCGAGGAAGCCGACCAGCTCGGGGCTGACCGCCGCGTCGCCGCGGAGAAACCCGCGCAACCGCATGCGCAGCAACGCCCGGGTCAACTCCGGCGACAACCACGGCGGTCCGCCCACCGCCCGGCCGACGAGGAGATTGCGCTGGTGGTCGGCCTGCTGCTCGCTGGTGAGCCGGGTCCCGGCGAGCCGCCCCATCCCGGTGTTGACGCCGTAGACCGGGCTGTCGTTGTCGAGCGCGGTCAGCATCGCTTCGCGCTGCCGCTTGAGCGCTTCTCGCGCAGCCGGGCTGACCTCGACCGGTCCCAATTCGTCCATTATGGACAGTTCAGCGCGCGAGCCCGTCGATGACCTCGGCGTTCGGCAGCCCCGCGAGAGCCGAACCGGAGATCAGGAGCTTGCTGCCGCGGATTCCGCTGCCGATCACCAGCTCCGGCGCGTCCGCGACGGCCTGGTCGACGAGGATCGGCCAGTCCGCGGGCAGGCCGACCGGCGTGATGCCGCCGTACTCCATGCCGGTGAGGGAAACGGCCTCGTCCATCGGCGCGAACGACGCCTTGCGCACGTCGAGCCGGCGTTTGATGACCCCGTTGACGTCGGCGCGGGTGGTCGCGAGCACGAGCGCCGCCGCGAAGCGAACCTCGCCGGCGCGCTTGCCGGCGACGACAACGCAGTTCGCGGACGCGGTCAACGGCGACCCGTAGGCCTCGCAAAACGCGGCGGTATCGGCGAGTTCCGGATCGATCTCGGTGACGCCGAGCGCGTCCGGCGCGGGCATCGCGGCCAACGCCTTGGCGACAGGCTCGGCAAGCAGGTCAGTACGGGTCGGCGCGGGAACGACGGTGAGGCTTCCGGCGATAGTCCAGGTGGTCACCGGCCCGAATGTAATCGGCTCGGCGCTCCGGTCACCAGTTGCGGTGGCCCCGCTGGACCTCGATGAGCTTCGGCCGCACGTCGACGATGTAGACGAGCGCCGCCGCCATCGCGGGCACCCAGAAGATGAACCCGGGCCCCTGGATCTGGAACAACACGAGCGCGAGCGTGGCCCCGCCGGTGATCAACATCCAGATCGGCTTGGTCTTGCGATCGGCCGCCGAGTACGCGTCAGCTCGTTGGAGCAGCGCGTGAACGAAGGCGAAGAGCCCGACCAAGGCGCTGCCCCAGTGGATGACCCAGAGGATCCATTCGGCAACCAGCACGACGCCAGCTTACGGCAAACCGCCCACGCCGCCCGCTCCCCCAAACCCCGATGCCGCCGGGTGACTGCTGGTCAGGGTCGGGTCGAGCGGGTTAGCCATGGTCGACCGCCGCGGCGAGGCTCGAGGTGACAACGGTCACTTCCGACGGCCGCCTCGCCCCAACTGAGTCCCTGCTCGAACGCGGCTCTTTGCTCGGGTTAGGTCGGACCTACCCGCTTCGCGGCGAGCTTAGGCCGGACCCAACGACGGTCTTCCTAGCTAGGCCCGACCCAACGAGAATCCGGCCAACCTAGGCCGGACCTAATCACGCTCGCCCAAGCTAGGTCCGACCCAACGAAGCTGTCCCAAACTAGGCCCGACCCAACGAGACTCGGGGAAACCTAGGCCGAACCCAGCCACACCCCACCAGCCAGGCAGCACCCAACGAATCTCCCCAAGTCAGGCCCGTCCCAAAACCAGTCACCGCCGCCATGGCCCCGACACACCGACGCCGCCGAAAACTCCCCCAGCACAGCACACGGCGACCGGACCAAACCTCGGCCCGGCCGCCGTGCGACCCCTCGATCTTCAATTCTCGCCCTCGGCGACCCCGGCGCAAACCGAGTCACCCCAACGATTCCGGCGCCGAAGCGCCCGAACCGCCGTCAGTGCGGGTGCGGCGCAGGTGCGACCGTCACTTCTCCGTCTTCGGCGCGGCCGGCTTCTTGGCGTTCGCCGTGGTGCTGGTGGTGGTACGACGGGCAGGCGCGGCAGTCTTCGGCGCGGTGCGGTTCGCGGCCTTGCGGGCCACCGACCGGGTCTCGTGCGCGACGTTCTCGCCGATCTCCTCAACCGCGTCCGCGGTCTCGCCAGCCACCTCGGTCACCTTGCGAGCAGCCTTCTCACCAGCGGAACGGGTGCGCTTGGTGACCTTCGACAGCACGCCGTCGACGCGCTCGCGGGTCTCCTCGGTCAGGCCGTCGACGCGCTCCTGCGCGGCGGTCAGCGCGTCGTCCAGCTGCTCGAGGGCCTTCTTGACCTGCGGCTGCGCGGCGATCTTGTCCCAGGCCTGCTCGCCCGACTCGGCCAGCTTGTTGTACAGCTTCAGCGCGGCCTCGGTGTACTCGTCGATGGCCTTGCGCAGTTCGGCCGGGTCGAGCTTCTCGCGGAGGCTCTCGACGTCGGTCGGCAGCTCCTCGAAGCCCTTGCGCGCGGCCTCGGTGTTCTTGGTGACGTTGGCGCGGGCCTTGGAAACCGCGTCGGTCACGGCCTGGCTGGCCAGGTTGCCGGCGCCGAGCGCGGCGAGCAGCGGGGTGCGGACCTGGTCGAGCGCGGTGTTGACGGCCTTGCGGACGTCCTCGGTCTTGGGCGTGGTCATGCCGACTCCTCAGTGGTCTCTTGGGTGGTCTTCGGTGCGGTGGTGCTCGCGGCGGCGTTTTCGCGCCGGAAGGACTCGTAGACGTCGAGCAGGACCTGCTTCTGCCGTTCGGTCAGCTCGGCGTCGGCGCGGATCGCGTCGCCGACCGGGCCGCCGGTCGGCAGGTCGAGAATCCCGGCCTGCACGTACAACGCTTCGGCCGAGATCCGCAGCCCTTTGGCGATCTGCTGGAGGATCTCCGCGCTGGGTTTGCGGACCCCGCGCTCGATCTGGCTCAGGTACGGATTGGACACTCCGGCGAGTTTCGACAGCTGGCGCAGCGAAATCTTCGCGGAACTGCGCTGCTGGCGGATGTACTCGCCGATGTCGGAGGCGATGTCCGCGACCTTGTCCATGGGGCGCTGTGCTCCGCCGGGTTCTGTCATCCGGTCACCTCCTCGCGACCTACTCGACAGTACGCTCGCGTGCTAGCTATTGCAAGCACCCTGCTTGCAACCATCGGGTGTGGTTCCGCTCACCCCGTTACCCTGGGCTTATGCGGGCACAACGGTTGCGTCGACGCCTGGTCCGGCAGCTCGTCGAAGAGGACGTGCTGCACGACGAAGCCTGGGCCGAGGCCTTCGCCACCGTCCCGCGGCACGCGTTCCTGCCGCGCTTTTTCGTGCCCGCCGGCGACGGCTGGGCGGCGATCGACCGCGCCGACCCGGACTGGCTGGACCGCGTCTATTCGCGCGACGTCCTGGTCACCCAGCTCGACGACGACCCGGCGCTCTGGGATCGCGCCCGTGCCCACGGTCCGGTCCCCGGCGTGCCGACCAGTTCGTCCAGCATGCCCGCGATCATGGCGATCATGCTGGAAGAACTCCTGGTCCGCGAGGGTGATCGCGTGCTGGAGATCGGCACCGGAACGGGCTACAACGCGGGT
The DNA here is from genome assembly GCF_042754125.1 of Amycolatopsis sp. NPDC059235. Classification (NCBI taxonomy): domain Bacteria; kingdom Bacillati; phylum Actinomycetota; class Actinomycetes; order Pseudonocardiales; family Pseudonocardiaceae; genus Amycolatopsis; species Amycolatopsis sp. NPDC059235. The sequence goes on along the minus strand of NZ_JBHZAG010000106.1, from coordinate 14,071 downwards.
TTGCTGTGCCACCGCTGCGGTTCCGGCCAAGTGTCCACAGTAGACATCGACCCGGACATCGCGGCCGCCGCGCAGGAACGCCTCGCCTCCTGCGGCTACGCACCCGCGTGCGCCACCGGCGACGGCGCACTCGGCTTCCCGGCCGGAGTTCTCTTCGACCGGGTCCTGTGCACCGCGTCGGTATCGCGGATTCCCCTTGCCTGGCTTGCCCAAACACTCCCCGGCGGGCACGTCGTCACCACGCTCAACCGCCCGCTCGGCGGCGGGCTCGTTCGCCTCACCGCAGGCGAAGGCACGACCGCCGAAGGCCAAGTCCTGGCCCGCGACGGCCGATTCATGCCCCTGCGCGCGCATCGCCTCCCACCGCTCGCAGAACTGCCTCCCGCAGAGGACACACAATGGCGCGCTACGGAGCTTTCGATGTCAGATGTCCTTAAGCCACAACGGCATTTCGAATTCTTCGCCTCGCTTGAACTACTTGACGTACGCCCGGTGCACGTCGAGCCGAACGGAGCCTTCGCACTGTCCCATCCGGACGGTTCCTGGGCCCGCACCCGCCGCACTGACTCCGGTTTCGAGGTAGCACAAGGAGGTCCGCGCTCTCTGTGGGATCTCGCCGAGGACGCGCACCGCCGCTGGGAATCGCTGGGCCGCCCCAGCCGATCCCGCTTCGGGCTCACGGTGAACAGCGACGAACAAACCTTCTGGCTGGACGATCCGCAGTCGGACAACCGCTGGCCGTTGCAGGAACTCAAATCTGACGGCGGATCTTCCCAGTAATCGAGACAGCCGCCAGGCTTTGGGCCGTTTGGCTGTGCGCACTGCATCGTCCGCAGTATCACCGGTATCAGGCTGGACGACATCCCTTGAAAGAGAGAAGACTAATCCCAGCCCCGATCAGCGATGGTCCCGGCCGCCCGCATCAGCAACGCTGTCGGACAACGGACGAGAGGCGGCCGCCATGACCGGAGCGCCCAGATTGTTCTCCGTCGACGACTCCCTGTCCAAGGCCAGGGCCCGCACCGGGATCTTCACCAGCTACGCCCTGCCGGGCGCGGTGCTGCTCGCGATAGGGGTGTCCTTCGCAAGCAGCGAGGTGCACATGAGCTGGAGCGGCGTGACCACCTTGGCGACCGTGGATCGCGTTGATCACCGCGGAAAGCAGAATATCGCCTCGATCACCTTCGATGACTCCAGAGGTCACCGCCTCCCCCAGCAATCCGTCGACGTGGACCGCACCGTCTATCCCGGCGGCCGCCTCGCGGTCGTCTACCTGCCCGACGACCCCTCGAGCGTGGAGCCTGTCGCTGCCCGCGAACTCACGGTGCCGGTCGCGGCGGGAGTAGCCGTCCTGGGCGCCGTATTGCTGTTCTGGGGGATCCAGGTGCGGCGGCTCCAACCCGCCAAGCGGATACCGGCTGGGCGGCCGGTGGCTGAGCCCCGGCGCCCCCAGGGTCGCGCGTCGCTGACGTCGAAGAGCGACTTCGGCCCTGTTCGCCGCCCAATGGGCAAACGCGAGCGCAGACGGACCACCAACCGGTAGCGGCCAGCCGAACACGCGCTCACCGAGGACGGCCGGCAAAGGCGAGTATTGGTTGGAAGAAATGCCGTCGAACTGAGGCCGACCTTGAGTGGCACCGCCGTGCGAAGCCCCAGCTCACTCAAGAGCGACCTGCCGCACTGGTCAACCCTCCAGCCGTGCGGCTGATATGCCTCTGATTCAGCCCACCAGCCCGCGCAGCAGCCCTTCCAGATCGCGCTCGCCGACCCGCGTTTGCGCGCCCCGCGCGAGTCCGCCGCGAATCAGCGCTTCCGCCGCGGGGCGAGTGAATTGCCCTGCCCAAGCATCGTGTTCCCGCTGAAATCCGTTGGAAAGATCTTCCGGTGCCATAGCTTGTTTCGCCGCGGCGATCACGCCTTCCGGCAACGCGGCGATGTTGCGCGCCAACTGATCGACAAATTCGTCCAATTCGTCGTCCGGCACCGCCCGATTGACCCAGCCGTAGCGTTCCGCAGTCCGCGCGTCGTACAACTCGGCGCCAAGCACCGCTTCCAACGCGCGATTGCGACCGATCCGGTTCGCCAGATACTGCGTCCCTCCGCCGCCCGGCACAATCCCCATCAGCGCTTCGATCTGGCCGATGCCCGCGGCGCCGATCGCCGCGAAGGTCATGTCCGCGGCGGCGACGAACTCCGCCCCGCCGCCGCGCGCCAGACCGGCCAGTTTGACGATCGTCACCTGCGGCTGACGCCGCAGCAACTCGCCCAGTGCCTGGAAAACGTTGAGCCCCGACGGCACGTCGGGGGCGAACTGATCGAACGCGTCCGGCGCGTCGACCAGCGACATGTCGACGTGGGCGATGAAGAAGTCCGGGTCGGCGCTGTCGAAAACGACCACCCGCGCCGATGCGTCGTCCCGCAGCGTCGTCAGGAGGCGCCGGAGGTCCGCCATGAGAGCGACGTCGAGGACGTTGACGGGCGGGTTGTCGATCGTGACGCGGACGAGGCCGGCCTCGCGGCTCACTCGCAGGGTCGCGTAGGCGTCGTGGGGCATGCGGGTCTCCGATACGTATCCGGCAGGCAGCTAGGTTCCTGATGCATACCTAGACTCGGACCCGGATCGACCAGCGTCAATAACGCACTTTGGGCATCGCAAGGATCATGGAGGATACCGAGATGGCCGCCCCTGACACCGGAACCGTCTACCGGGCCGACTGCCCCAGCCGCCCGATCCTCGACCAGATCGCGGACAAATGGTCGATGATGGCGATGGCCGTGCTGGAGGAGCCGCGGCGGTTCAACGACATCAAACGCCGCCTGGAAGGCGTGACGCAGCGGGTGCTGACCCAGACCCTGCGCCGCCTGGAGCGCAACGGCATGATCGTCCGGCGCGTACTGCCGACGTCCCCGGTCGGAGTCGAGTATTCCCTTACCCCGCTTGGCGAATCCCTCCGCGAGCCATTCGGCAGGCTGTACGACTGGACTGTCGCGCACACCGGGGAGATCCACGAATCCCAGCAGCGGTACGACGAACGGCTCCGCGCGGAAGAATCGTGAAGGGTCGCTAGGTCCGACCCAGCCAAATCCCGCTCACGCACCAATTCCTAGGTCCGACCCAATTCTGGCCCGAACCCACTTCTCCACTTCGGTCACGACGTCGTCGAGCCGGGCGTCCGTCGTGTCGATGGACTCGACCTGCCCGCGTATCCACAGGTTGAACTCGAGCATCTCCTCGATGCGCGGCTCGTCCCACTCCCGCCACGCCGGCCGGGCGCGCAGCCGTCGCCGGAGGGTCTCGTTGTCCGCGACCAGCGCCAGATAGTGCACGTCCGAGAAGAAAACGCGCTCTGGCAACGGTTCCAGCTCCTGCGGCGCGACCGTCCCGCACAGCACGACCGGCCGTCCGTTCTGGTGCAGCATCGCCGCCATCCGCAACCAGGCCCCGCGAAATGCCGGATTCCCCGGTTCGTCGTCGCGCAACGCGCCAGTCCACAGCACGTCCTGCTCCAGCACGACAGCCTCGCCCGCCAACCGCTGCGCCAGCTTCGGCCCGACTGTCGATTTGCCGCCCGCGCTCGGACCGGTCAATGCGAACAACGGCAGCCGCCGAAACGGCCACCGCTCCCCGCACTCCGCGCACCGCAAGAGGTCCCCGTCAGCCTGTGGACAACTCGCCCGATCGCCGCAGGCCGGACAGATCCGCAGGTCAAGTGCTACCGGATCGGCGGACAACTCAGTCGAAGAGATTCTCGAGGAAACTGCGCTTGCGGCGCCGATCGTACGGCCGCGGGGAATCCCCGTAGCCGCCGCGGTACGGCCGTGGCGAGTCCGCGTGCCCGCCCCGGTACGGGCGCGGCGAATCCGAATGCCCTCCCCGGTACGGACGGGGCGAATCCGAGTACCCGCCCTGGTAAGGACGAGGCGAATCGGCACGGGCGTACTGCGGCGGCTGCTGCCGGTAGAACGCGCTCTCCGCACCGGCGATCTGCTCCAGTTCGCCGCGGTCGAGAAAGATCCCGCGGCAGCCGTCGCACTGCTCGATGTGGACGCCGTTCTTGTCGACCGTGCGCATCATGTTCTGACACTTCGGACAAATCACGCATCCGACCCTACGCGGATTCGCCGCACTGCGTCAGCAGGCGCAGAGGCAGAACGGGTGACCGACCGGATCGGCGTACACGCGGAAGGTCTTCGGCGAATCGTCGAGCAGCTTCGCACCCAGCCCGAGAATGCGCTGGTGAGCGGCCTCGAGATCGGGGACGTCCAGGTCGAGATGCGCCTGCTGCGGCGTGTCCTGCGACGGCCATTCGGGGGCGCGGTAACCGGCCACCCGCTGAAACTCCAGCCGGACGCCGCCGCGCGGGTCGACGAGCGTGGCCCAGTGGTTGTCCTCGGCGATCTCAGGTTCGGCCCACTCAAGGACGGAGCGATAGAAGCCGGCCAGTGCCGCCGGGTCCGGACAGTCGAACGCAACGCCGCCGAACGTCGGAATCGCACCCATGGTTCGTCCACCCTCTCCTCGTTTCGTAACCAGTAAAGCGAGTATGTCGGTTAGGTCACCAGGTCGCAACCGATATCGCCCGTACACTGGGGAGGTGCACACCGACGCTTCCCTGGTGGTCGCCTTTCTCAACACCGTCGACATCGAACGGGGCGACGACCTGCTGGACGATCCGGGACTCTGGCGGCAGTGGGCCGCGGACCACGACGTGACACCGAACGATCCCGCCGAAGCCCGCGCGGTGCGAGACAGCCTGCGCGCCGCAGTCGGCGATCCGCGGCTGCCCGCGACCACGCTCGACGTCCCGCTCCGCTTCACCCTCACCGACACCGGCCCGACGCTGCTCGCCCCCGACGCCGTCACCGCGACCCTCGCCGCCGCCACCCGAATGGCCATCCGCGGCGACTGGGTCCGCCTGAAGATCTGCCCCGCCGACGACTGCCTGTGGGCCTTCTTCGACGAATCCCGCAACCGCTCCCGCACCTGGTGCTCGATGCGCGTCTGCGGAAACCGCGAAAAAGCCCGCTCGTGGCGCGCCCGCACCGCGGCTGTGCACAACTAAGCCCCTGTGGACAACTTGTCCACACACACCACATATGCACGTGCAGATGCCCCGGATCCCCACAAGTTGTGGACAGCGATTAGGCCATCACCGTGAATTCCTGTGGATAACCCCGGGGATAACTCAGCTTCCTGTGGACAACTGGTTTGAGCGCCTCGCGGCTGTGGTATAGGACGCCGCGCATACGATCGGCCACCCGCCGCACCCGTCCGAGGCAGGGCAGAAGACCAAGGAAACGCGGCCGACACAGCGGCACCAGACCACCGAAGGCGACCTCGGACTCGTACTCGGCTCCGGGTTCGGGCCGCTGCGACTGCTCTTGCACGCGGAGCGTGGGCTCGGGGCTCGGGGCTCGGGGCTCGGGGCTCGGGGCTCGGGGCTCGGGGCTCGGGGCTCGGGGCTCGGGGCTCGGGGCTCGGGGCTCGGGAACAGTCTCCGCTCACTCCCGAAGCACGCGCGCTCGAACCGAGATCCGCTGAGGTCGCGAGCGATCCCACCGGAGCTTCCCCGCCGACGAATTCCGCTCAACCACAACGAAATCCACCTCAACCAGCAGTCAGACCCCGCCGCGCCGCCCCCGCCACAACTGGCAACCCGCCCCACGCGGGGCAATCACCGCAACCGCCAGCTAGCCCTCAACTCGCCCACCGCACAGCCTTCACCACGGCCGCTGCCCAGCCGTCGGCCAGCCACGCGCGCCACGACTCACGCCGCAACCGCCCAGCCCTCACCGCACTACCGCCGAACCAGCCCCCAGCCCGGCCCACAGCGGCACCCCCACACCGCAAACCCCCACCCTCAGAACAACAACTGCGCGACCGCGTAAATCACCAGCCCGGCCAGCGCCCCCACCACGGTCCCGTTGATCCGGATGAACTGCAGATCCCTCCCGACCTGCAGTTCGATCTTCCGCGAAGTCTCCTCGGCATCCCACCGCTCCACCGTGTCCGTGATGATCGTCGTGATCTCCCGCGAATAGTGGGTCACCAGGTAAACCGCCGCGCTCTCGACCCAGCCGTTCACCTTCGAGGTCATCGACGGGTCGTCCACCAGGCGTTTGCCCAGCGATTCCAACCCGCCCCGGACCCGCTGGCGCAGTTCGCTCGACGGGTCCTCCGCGGCGTTCAGCAGCATTTCCTTGGCCGTCGCCCACGCGTTGCCGATCAGTTTCTGCACTTCGCCGTGGCTCACGATCTGGCCCTTGACCTGCTCGGCCCGCTCCATCGTCTTCGGGTCGGTCTGCAGGTCCTGCGCGAACTCGCCGAGGAACTTGTCCAGCGCCAAGCGCATCGGGTGGTTGACGTCCGTTTTCACCGCCCAGGCGAACGTCAGGACCTCGCCGTACACCTTGTCCGCCAGCATTTCGTCCACGAACTTCGGCGACCAGCTCGGCGCGCGGTCCGAGACCACGCGCAGCATCGTCTGGTGGTTGTCCCGGACCCACTCATAGGCCCGGTCGCACATCAGGTCCACGAGCTTGTGGTGCGCGCCGTCCTCGAAGACGCCCGCCAGGATTTTGCCGAGCGGCGGGCCCCACGGTTTGTCGATCACGCGTTTGACCACGGCCTGCTCCATGATCGCCTGCACGTCCTCGTCGCGGAGCACGGTCACCGCGCCGCGCACGACTGTCGCCAGTTCCGACGTCACGCGTTCCGCGTTGTCGCGTTGCGAGAGCCAGCCGCCGAGCCTGCTGGCGACCTCCACTCGACGGAGCTTGTCGCGGATGACATCCGGGGACAGGAAGTTCGAGCCGACGAACTCGCCGAGGCTGTTGCCGAGCGCGTCCTTCTTGTTCGGGATGATCGCGGTGTGCGGGATCCGCAGCCCGAGCGGATGCCGGAACAGCGCGGTCACCGCGAACCAGTCCGCGAGCGCGCCGACCATGCCCGCCTCGGCCGCGGCGCGCACGTAGCCGACCCAGCCTCCCCAGCCCGCCGACTCCGCCCAGCTCGTCAGCAGGAACACGATCGTCGCGCCGAGCAGGAAGGACAGCGCGACCAGCTTCATCTTGCGCAGGCCGCGCCGTTTCGCCTCTTCGCCGGCGGTGCCGCCGGGCGGATCCGCGGGCGTGACCTTGGCAGGGGTGAGTTGCTCCACACCGCCATTGTCCGTGAGGATGCGTTCTCGTGCGTGAACCAGCTCTCGTCCCCCGCCTCCGCCCGTTCACCTCGACGGTCTTCGCGGAGATGACCGCGCTCGCCGTCCGGCACGACGCGGTCAACCTCGGCCAGGGGTTTCCGGACACCGACGGGCCCGCCGGCATGCTCGAAACGGCGAAGAACTCGCTGTTCGGCGGCGACAACCAGTACCCGCCCGGGCCGGGCCGTCCGGAGCTGCGCGCCGCGATCAGCAGGCACCGCCAGCGCTACGGCGCCAGCTACGACCCGGACACCGAGATCCTGGTCACCGCGGGTGCGACCGAGGCCATCGCGGCGACGCTGATCGCGCTGACCGAGTCCGGCGACGAGGTGATCGTGGTCGAGCCGTACTACGACTCGTACGCCGCCGCGGTCGCGATGGCCGGCGCGCAGCGGCGCGTGATCGGGCTCGTCGAAACCGAGGGCGGACAGCTCGAACTCGACCTCGACGCCCTCCGCGACGCGATCACGCCGAGCACTCGCGCGGTGCTGCTGAATTCGCCGCACAACCCCACCGGCACGGTGTTTTCGCGCGCGCAGCTGGAGGAAGTCGCGCGGCTGTGCGTCGAGCACGATCTCATCGCGGTCACCGACGAGGTCTACGAGCACCTCGTCTTCGACGGTGCCGAGCACCTTCCGCTCGCGTCGTTCCCCGGGATGCGCGAGCGGACCGTCGCGATCTCGAGCGCGGGCAAGACGTTCAACTGCACCGGATGGAAGATCGGCTGGATCTGCTCGACGCCAGAGCTGGTCGCCGCGGTGAAGGCGGCGAAGCAGTTCATCACCTTCGTCTCCGGCGGACCGCTGCAGCCGGCCGTCGCGTACGCGCTCGACAACGAGCTTGAGTGGGTCGAAAACCTGCGCGTGAGCCTGCAAGAGAAACGCGATCGGCTGTCAGCCGGCCTTGCTGATGCGGGATTCGCGGTACGGCCGAGCGCGGGGACGTACTTCGTGACGGCTGACGTGCGTCCGCTCGGTTTCGACGACGCCGCCGAACTCGCTTGGACGCTGCCAGAACGCGCCGGAGTCGCCGCGGTACCCGTCAAGGTGTTCACGGATCACCCGGACGAGTGGAAACACTTGTTGAGGTTCGCGTTCTGCAAGCGCAACGAGGTGATCGACGAAGCCGTCGAACGCCTGCGGAAACTCGTCTGACGACTGCGGTCCGGCCGCGGTTTGTCCCTGCGGGAACGGCGATACCGAGAGTGTCGCGGTGGCCGAAACATCGGGTCAACACCCGAATTCGCGTCTCCGGAGGGCCGCCCGGATGGCCGCATCCGCCCCGGTTGAGGCGACGCAGGGTGATCGACTAGGGCGGATCGGACACCAGAGCCGGTGCGGACGTTCCGCCTTACGGGGTGGATCGAGCGCGGGAGAGATGAAACACTCGCGTCCGGTGCTAGAAAGAGGGCAGCCCCGGGGGACCTGCGACCTGGCCGGAAGAGAGCCCCAGCAAGATCAGTCTCGTGCGGTGGGCCGCACGAGCTTCAGGCGCGGACGGTGGTGGTGGCGTGACCGGCATGGCGACCCCGCGCGGCCTCGCCCAGCCCGCGCCGTCCGGCGCGAGCGCAACGGGTTCCGCGCTGCTGGGAATGGTCGAGCGCGCTGAGCGGAATGCCTCCTTCGCGCGCGCGGGCGCGGGCCGGCGGCCACGCGCCTGGGCGGCGCCGATCGCCCGACCGGCCGCACGAATCGCCGTCGCCGGCGGACTCACCCTGGCCGGATGGCTGCTCGGCGCGGCGTTGTCGCAGGCGAACGCGGCGAGCACCGACCACTCCGACCACGCCGACCGTCCGATCGCGTCGACGCACGACACCGACCCGGAGCACCGCTACGCCGGGACGGCCACGTCCGGCACGCTCACCTGGGCCATGCCCGGCGCGGCGACCGGTGCCAAGCGCGCCAGCCTGCACCGGTTCCAGGTCTCCGCCGACGACTACCGGCCGGACGTGAGCTTCCGGTCGGTCACTTCGGCCGGAAGCGACCCGCAGAACCCGGGCCACCACGTTTCCCGGCCTGAGCCGGCGGCCACGGTGACCAAGCCAGCCAAGCTCGCCAAGCCGAAGAGCCCGGTCAAGCCAAAGCACCACGCGCCGGCGAGCAATCCCGCGCCCGAAGCCGCCACCCGGCCCGGCCTTCTCAGCGGTGCCAGCAACGCGCCCCAGCCCGGCACCAGCGGCGACCCCGAGCAAGGCACCCTCACCGGTGCCAGCAACGCATCCCAGCCCGGCACCCTCAGCGGTGCCAGCAATGCGCCCCAGCCCGGCACCCTCAGCAGCACCAGCAACGCGCCCCAGCCCAGCATCCTCAGCAGCACCAGCACCGCATCCCGGCCCGGCCTCCTCAGCAGCATCACCAGCGCACTCCAGCCCCAGCCTGGCAACATCGCCAGCCACGAACCCCAGCAAGGACTCCTCGGCGGCCTTCTCGGCGGCTCCGACCGCGAGTCCGGCCCAGGCCTGCTGAGCGGCCTCCTCGGCAGCCCCGAACACGGCCAGCCAGGGCTCCTCGACGGCATCCTCGGAACCGTCGACGACACCGTCGACACGACCCTGCACACCACCGTGACCTCGGTCGACACGGTGATCGACACCGCGCCGATCCGGGTCGTCGAACAGCCGGTCCGCCCCGTCGAACCCGCGCCGTCGGCCAGCGGCTCGGTCACCGCCTCCGTCCCCGCGACGAAGCTGGCGAAAGAACCCGAAGCGCCGGTCGTCGTGAAGGCCAGCAAACAGCCCGTCGCCGTCGCGCACACCGCGCCCGCCCGCGTCGTCGCCGCACCGCCCGCCGCTAAGCAGGAGACCCAGCCCGCGCCTCCGGTCAAGGAGCGCAGCCGGGCCGGCGGCGGCAGCAGCGGTGGCGGCGAAGGCCTCCCCTCGGCTCCGGCCGCGCCTGCCGCACCCGCGTCGACTGCCTCGCCGGGACACGACGGTTCCGGCGGCCTGCGCCAGCTGTTCGCGCTCGCCGGCGACGGCGACACCGTCACTCAGCTCAAGCTCATCGGCGTCAGCCGCGACCACGAGGTCGACGGCGCCGGCAGGGACGCCGCCCTGCCGACCACCTCCCCGGACTGACCGCCCGACCGGTTATCCGGGGAGAGCTACGTCCACGTCAAGATCAACTTCTTGATCGCGCGCGCCCGTTCGCTGCGCCGGGCTCACCCCTTCGCACCACTGTCACTTCGAACCAGGGGCTGAACCATGACCGCACTTCCCGACCGGCCGACCGCGCCCGGCCGGATCGGGTCCCGGTCCCGGCGCCGCGCGGCCCCCGCGGCGCCGGGACCCACCACGGGCGTGCTCCGGAGGCTTTCGCTCACCGCGCCGAGCGAAAGCCTGCGCCAACCGAAGCTCGCCTGAACCGAGGGCGCTTCCCGGCACTTCGAGGGGCTGTGCCGGGAAGCGCCTCGGACGATCGGCCGGTGCGCCGGACAGGAGACCGCCACCCTCCCTGGAGTGGCTGGATCCCATCCGGTGCACCGGCTGTTCACTTTTCCGGGAGAAAACCGCGCTACGTCACCGGAATCCGTTCCGCGGGCACGTCCGCGCAGCCGCGCACCGAGGCCGCCGCCGCGCTGACCCGCCGCACCGCCTCCGGCAACTGCTCGCGCGGCAGCCCGAACGGCAGCCGCAGCCAGCGTTCCAATCCGCCGTGCACCCCGAACCGCGATCCGGGTGCGAGCTGCACCCCGCGATTCGCCGCCGACACGGCCAGCCGCGTGCTCATCGGCTCCGGCAACCGGCACCACACCGACAATCCGCCGGACGGCACCTGGAATGTCCACTCTGGACAGTACTTGCGCAGTGCCGCGACCGTGATGTCCCGCTGCTCCCGGAATTCCGTCCGCCGCCGGGCGAGCACCTCGTAGCCCTCCGGTTCCAGCAACGCCGCCAGCACCAGCTGATCGAACACCGGCGCGCCGAGATCGACCGCGAACCGCGAGGACTGCAACCGGTCCAGCAGATCCGTCGACGCCCGGATCCAGCCCAGCCGCAGCCCGCCCCACTGCGATTTCGCCGCCGATCCGACGCTCAGCACCAGATCCCCGCCGAACGCGGCCAGCGGCGGCGGACCGTCCACCGGATCGCCCTCGTAATCCAGCTCTACCAACGATTCGTCGACCACGACCGGTGTCCGCGATCGGGCGAGCAGCCCGCCGAGCCGTTCGCGCCCGGCCGCGTCGAGACGGAGTCCGGTCGGATTCTGGAAGTCCACCACGAGGTAGCCGAACCGGGGCGCGGCCTGGCGCAGCGCGGCCTCGATCCCGGGCAGATCCCAGCCGTGCACCGGATCGAGCGCGACTGGCACCGGCAACGCGTGCGTCGCGCGGACGGCGTCGATGGCGTTGGGATACGTCGGTTGTTCAAGCAGGACCCGGTCGCCCGGCCCGGTCAGCATCCGCAGGCAGAGCACGAACGCGGAGTACGCCCCGGACGTCACCAGCACCTGGTCCGGCGTGGTCGGCAGCCCGCGCGCGGTGTAGCGCTCGGCGATCCGCTCGCGCAGCCGCGGGAGCCCGCCCGTGAGGTAACCGTTGCCGCTGGCGTACTCGACGAGGTCCCGCCGCGCGGTGTCGAACGCGGCCATCAGCCCAGGCACCGCAGGCGGCGCGGCCCGCGCGAGGTCGAGGAGGTCGTCGCGAACCGCCTCGGCCTCGTCGCGGTTCCCCACCCCGGCCACCCACGACCCAGCCCCGCGACGGCTGGCGACGAGACCGTCCGCGCGGAGCCGGTCGAGCGCCGCCCCGATGAGCGTGCGGCTGACGCCGAGCGCGTCGGCGAGTTCGCGCTCGGCGGGCAGCCGGGTGCCGATCGGCAACTGCCCGTCGAGCACGTGCAACTCGACCGCCGCCGCGAGGTCGGACGCACCCTGCCGGGAGCCACGCTGCCGCCATTCCCCCAGCAATGTGGCCAATCGCCGTCCCGAGATGCGTCCGCCTAGAGGTTCCATAAGGCCAATTATTGCGCATTGGCCATGGCATATCAGGCCAGTTGTCGCCAATAGTGGAGAAGTGGCAGCTATCGACCTCAGTCCGCTCAGCATCCGCCGATCCCCCGCGCGCCGCGGCGCCCAGTTGTTCGCCGGTCTCGCGCTCTACGGCGCGAGCATGGCCATGCTCACCCGAGCCCGCCTCGGCCTCGACCCGTGGGACGTGCTGAACGACGGCCTGACCAAGCTCACCGGCCTGACGTTCGGCACGATCAGCGCCGTCGTGGCGGTGTTCGTGCTGCTGCTGTGGATCCCGCTACGGCAGCGCCCCGGCATCGGCACCGTCGCGAACATCGCGGTGATCGCCGTGGCCGTCGACGCGGTGCGCGCCGTACTGCCGGACCAGCACGTGCTCGTCTGGCAGATCCTGATGCTGATCGGCGGCGTAGTCCTGAACGCCGTCGCGACCGCGGTGTACGTCGGCACCCGCCTTGGCCCCGGCCCGCGAGACGGCCTGATGACCGGCCTGCACGCCCGAACCGGCTGGTCAGTGCGCCTGGTCCGGACCGGCATCGAGGTCCTTGTCCTGGCCGCCGGCTGGCTGCTGGGCGGCTCGGTCGGCGTCGGAACCGTGCTGTACGCCCTCAGCATCGGCCCGCTGACCCAGGCCCTGCTCCCCCTGGTCACTTGGCGCACCGGGCCGGACGAGCGAGAACAGCATTAGCGACCGCCGACGGCCTGGCGGACCGCCGGGTAGTCAATGCCGCGCGCCGCAAGGAAATCAGCGACCGGACCGCGCTGTTTGACGAGCGCGAGCAGCAGATGCTCCTGCCCGAGATGCTTGTCGCCGAGATCGTGCGCCTCCCGCACGCTCATCTGCAGCGCGTTCTTGGCCTCCGAGGTGAACGGCAAGTGATTGCGCCGGCTGCGCCGCCCAGCCTCAGCGAGCGCACCCGGCCCATGCGTCTGCTCGATCCGGTCCACAATCTGATCGACGTCGATGCCGAACTCGGTAAGCGCCTCGGCATCGGCGTCACTGATCCCGCCACGCCGACGCACCCGGGCAAGCTCCGCGAAGACGTCGTCGCGAGACACCCCGAGCACCCGCAACAGCCGCACCGCCTCGCCGTTCTCAACCCGCGCCAACCCGGCGAAAACGGCCTGCGCGGAAATCTCGTGCGCCCCCGCCTCATGCGCCGCCGCCTGCGCCTCGACCACCGCTCTCCGGGCGTCATGGGTGAACTTCTCGAACATCAATGCCTCCCGTACTTCTTGTGTACGGCCTGCCGGCTGACCCCCAACTCGGCCGCAATGTCCTGCCAAGACCAGCCGTGCAAGCGCGCGCTGCGCACCTGCACCGCCTCCAACTGCTCCAGCAACCGCCTCAGCGCCGCCACCGCCCGAAGCCCCACCCGGGGATCCCGGTCACCGGCGCGAGCGGCCAGATCCGTCGCTTCCGTCATGATGTCAATCTAGGTTGACGCTCGCACTCCTGTCAACCTCCGTTGACACCCCAGGTCCGTCAGGGCCACCTTCACGGACTCTGAGTCCCTCAGGGTTCCCCTCACAACCCGCCGAAGTCCGTGAGGGGAACCTTCACAGACCCAGATTCCCCCAAGGAGCCCTTCACAGCCCGCCCCATCTCCGCGACGCACCCAACGCGGCGTTCGGTGCGTCCCGCGCACCCAATGCGGCATTGGTTGCGTCGCACGCACCCAATGTGGCATTGGGTGCGTCCCGCGCACCCAGTGTGGCGTTCGGTGCGTCGCATGCACCCAATGCCACATTGGGGCGCTAGCCCCACCCACCAACAAACCGCACCGGCGCACCTCGACAAACCGCACCGGTGCACCCAACTATCGAGGCACCCAGCCCCTCCCCCAACCCCGATACGAAGCCTCCCTGCGGTTCGGGGGTGCTTGTCAAGGCATCTTTCCCGCC
>NZ_JBHZAG010000105.1:0-30827 GCF_042754125.1 Amycolatopsis sp. NPDC059235 | reverse complement strand
CGTGAAGGGCTCCTTGAGGGAATCTGATTCCCTCAAGGAGCCCTTCACGGACCTCAGCCCGGACAACCTGGCCTACGTCGAGTACACGTCCGGGTCCACTGGTGTCCCGAAGGGCGTGGCCGTGCGGCACGCGGACGTCACCGCACTCGCGACCGACCCGCGGTTCGCAGGCCACGAGCGGGTCCTCCTGCATTCCCCGCTCGCCTTCGATGCCTCCACCTACGAGCTGTGGGTGCCGCTGCTCAACGGCGGCACGGTGGCCGTCGCGCCGCCGGGCGATCTGGATGCCGAGGTGATCCAACGGTTGGAGATCACCGCGCTCTGGCTGACCGCGGGCCTCTTCCGGCTCTTCGCCGAGGAGACGCCGGAATGCTTCGCCGGAGTGCGCGAGGTGTGGACCGGCGGCGACGTCGTCCCGCCGGCCGCCGCGCAACGGGTCCTGGACAGCTGCCCCGGGATCGCCGTCGTGGACGGCTACGGCCCGACCGAGACCACCACCTTCGCTACCTCGTTCCGGATCACGGACGAGGTCCCCGACGTCATCCCGATCGGCACGCCGCTGCGGGACGTCCGGGTCCACGTGGTCGACGACCGGTTCCGCCTGCTGCCGCGCGGCGCGGCCGGCGAGGTCTGCGTCGCCGGGGCCGGGCTCGCGCGCGGCTACTTCGACCAGCCGGGCCTGACCGCGGACCGGTTCGTCGCCGACCCGTTCGGCAACCCCGGGGACCGGATGTACCGGACCGGCGACCTCGGCCGGTGGCGCACCGACGGGACCCTCGAATTCCTCGGCCGCGTGGACGACCAGGTCAAGATCCGCGGCTTCCGCGTCGAACCGGCCGAGATCGAACGCGCGCTGGCCGCCGAGGACGAGGTGGCACAGGCGTTCGTGACCACACGGACCACCGGCGGACGCAAGCAGCTGGTCGGCTACGTGGTCCCGGCAACCGTGGACACCGAGGCGCTCCGCCGCGCCGTCGCCCGGACGCTGCCGGACTACCTGGTGCCGTCGGTGCTCGTCCCGCTGACCGAACTGCCGCTGACCGCCAACGGCAAGGTCGACCGCCGCGCGCTGCCGGAGCCGCAGACCTCCAGCGAGCGGACGGTCGCCCCGCGCACCGAACGGGAGGCGGTGCTCGCCGGGATCTGGGCCGACGTGCTCGGCCTCGACCGCGTCGGCGTGGACGACAACTTCTTCGCCCTCGGCGGCGATTCCATCCTGAGCATCCAGGTGAGCGCCCGGGCCCGGCAGGCGGGATTCAGCGTGACCACCGCCGACCTGTTCCGCCACCAGACCATCGCCGCGCTCGCCCCGACGGTCGGCGAGGCCGCGGCGATCCCGCAGCGCGGCCCGGAGAGCGGCGACGTCGTCCTCACCCCGATCCAGCACTGGTACTTCGGGCTGGCCACGGACCGCTTCGACCAGACGATCGCCGTCGAACTCCCCGCCGATGTCGACCTGACCGCGCTGATCTCCGCGCTGGCCGCGTTGTCCGAGCGGCACGACGCGCTGCGGATGCGGTTCAGCCACGACCGCGACGCTTGGCATCAGCACAACACCGCGGCCGGCGAGGGGCACACACTGCTGCGGTGGTCGCTGTCCGGCGAGCCGCGGACGCTGCACCTGGCCGCGCACCACCTCGTGGTCGACGGCGTGTCGTGGCGGTTGCTGCTCGAAGACCTCGACCACGCCTACCAGCAGGCCGTGCGCGGCGAACAGATCGACCTCGGACCCCGGACGACTTCCTTCCGCGAGTGGGCGAAAAAGCTGGCCGAACACGCGGAGGCGGGCGGCTTCGACGACGAACTCGCGCACTGGTGGGAGCTGCCCACGCCGACGCCGCTGCCGGTCGACGGCACGGCGGAGAACACCTTCGGCCAAGCCCGCGTCGTCACGGCCCGGCTCACCGCGGACGAGACGCACGCGGTGCTGCGCGAGGTCCCGAAGGCGTACCGGACACAGGTCAACGACGTGCTGCTGGCCGCGCTGGGCCGGGTGCTGGGGGACTGGACCGGGAACCCGCCGGTCGTCGACCTCGAAGGGCACGGCCGCGAGGAGCTGTTCGACGGCGTCGACCTGTCGCGGACGGTCGGCTGGTTCACCAGCATGTTCCCGGTCGCGCTGGACGTTCCGGACGGCTGGGGCGCGGCGCTGAAAGCGGTCAAGGAGCAGCTGCGCGCGGTCCCGCGACGGGGGATCGGCTACGGCGCGCTGCGGTATCTGGCCGGTTCGGCGCCGGTGATCGAACCGCAGGTGAGCTTCAACTATCTCGGCCAGTTCGACCTGCCCGGCGACCTTTACCCGGCCCTGCACCGAGAACTCGCGCTGGACGTCGCGCCGGACACCGTCCGCCCGCACCTGCTGGAGGTGGTCGGCCGGGTCGAGGGCGGCGAGCTGGAACTGGCCTGGCATTACGCCGAGGGCGTCCACGACAAGTCCACTGTGGACCGGCTGGCCGCGGCGACGGCCGAAGCGCTGCGCGAGATCGTCCGGCATTGCGCGGAGCCGGGAGCGGGCGGCCGGACGCCGTCGGACTTTCCGCTGGCCGCGCTCGGCCAGTCCACAGTAGACGATCTGGTCGGCGACGGCCGCGACGTCGAGGACATCTACCCGCTGACGCCGATGCAGGCCGGGATGGTGTTCCACGACCTGGCGCAACCCGATGACCGCGTCTACTTCGAACAGGTTTCGTTCACTGTGGACGATGTCCTGGATCCGCGGCGGCTCGGCGAGGCCTGGCGGCGGGTTGTCGAGCGGACTCCGATCCTGCGCAGCCGCGTCGTGTGGGAGGACGTGCCGCAGCCGCTGCAGATCGTGCACCGCCAGGTCGACCTTCCGGTGTCCTATCTGGACTGGTCCACTGTGGACTCAGAAGAAGCGCTGGAACAGCTGCTGGAGCAAGACCTCGCCGAAGGATTCGACCTCGCCAAGGCCCCGCTCGCACGGCTGGTCATCGCACGGGAATCCGCCACGAAGGTGCGCGTGCTCTGGACCTTCCATCACGTCCTTCTCGACGGCTGGAGCGTCTTCGGCATCCTCTCCGACGTCGTCGCCCTGCTGCGCGGCGAAGAACCGCCCGCCCGGCCGCCGTTCCGCGACTACGCCGCCTGGCTCGCCGCCCAAGACGAGGAGCGAGCCGAGGAACACTGGCGAACCGAACTCGCCGGAGCGACGCCGACTCCGCTGCCCCTCGAACGTCCCGCGGTCCGCACGCACACGTCGAGTTCGACCGGCCGGATTCCGGTGGAGCTGGACGACGAGACGTCAACAGCCGTCTACGCCTTCGCACGGCGGCACCGGCTCACGGTCAACACCGTCGTCCAGGGTGCCTGGGCCGCGCTGCTGGCGCGCTACAGCGGCGAAACCGAGGTGTGCTTCGGCGCGACGGTGTCCGGCCGTCCGGCGGAACTGCCCGGCGCGGACGACATTCCCGGCATCTTCATCAACACCCTTCCGGTGCGCGTCCGGCTCGACGGGACGCGCGGAGTCGCGGACTGGCTGCGCGATCTTCAAGCGGCACAAGCGGAATCCCGCCGGTTCGGGCACGTCGGCCTGACCAAGCTGCAGGCGTGGAGCGGCGGCGGAAGCCTGTTCGACAGCATCGTCGTCTTCGAGAACTACCCGATCGACGAGGTGTCGCAGCTGCGCGACGTCCGCGCGGCCGAGCGGACCAGCTACCCGCTGGGCGTCGTCGCCTACCCCGGACGCCGGCTGTCGATGATCCTCACGCACGACCCCGAGAGGATCGGCGGCACCGCGGCGGCAAGGCTCGCGGAACACCTCGAAGCGCTGGTCCGGGGCATGATCGCGGCCCCGCACGAGCCGGTTTCCCGAGTGCCGATGCTGTCCGAGACCGAGGTCCAGCAGCTGCTCGCCGAGCGGAACGAGACCGCCCGTCCGCTCCCGGCCAAGGCGGTGCCCGAGCTGTTCGAGGCCCAGGTCCGCCGCACTCCGGACGCCGTCGCGCTGGTGACGGACGACGAGCAGATCACCTACCGCGAACTCGACGTCCGCGCGAACCGGCTGGCCCATCGGCTCCTCGCGGCAGGCGTGCGGGCGGAGGACCGGGTCGCCGTGCTGATGAACCGCTCGCCGGAACTCGTCGTCGCGGAACTCGCGATCGTCAAAGCCGGCGGCGCTTACCTGCCGCTGGACCTGCGCGCCCCGGCCGAGCGGCTGCGGCTGCTCCTCGACGAGGCCGACGTGACGGTGTTGATCGCCGACGCGGCCTGGCTGGCCACCGCCGAGGAGGTCCACACCGGCACCATCATCACCGGCGAAAGCAGCACCCCGGACACGCCGCCTGCCGTCCGCGTCGATCCCGAACAGCTCGCCTACGTCATCTACACCTCCGGTTCCACCGGCCGTCCGAAAGGCGTCTCAGCACGGCATTGCGACGTCGTGGCACTCACTATCGACCAGCGGTTCGCCCGGCACGACCGGATTCTGCTGCACTCGCAACAGGCTTTCGACGCCGCGACCTACGAGCTGTGGGTCCCGCTGCTGAACGGCGGCACCGTCGTGCTGGCCCCGCCGGGAGACGTCGACGTCGAGACGCTCGGCCGCTCGCTCACCACGCACGGCGTGACCGGCGCGTTCCTCACCACCGGGCTGTTCCGGCTGGTCGCGCAGGAATCGCCGGAGGTCTTCGCGGGCGTGCGGGAGGTCTGGACCGGCGGCGACGCCGTCCCCGCGGCAGCGCTGCGCCGCGTCCAGGCCGCCTGCCCGGACACCCTGGTCGCCGACGTCTACGGCCCGACCGAGACCACCACGTTCGCGACCGTGCACCCGCTGCCCGGCGAGGTGCCGGACGTCGTCCCGATCGGCGGACCGCTCGACCACACCCGCGTGTACGTCCTCGACGACGACCTCCGGCTCGCCCCGCCCGGCGCGCCTGGCGAGCTCCACATCGCCGGCGCGGGCCTGGCGCGCGGTTACCTCGGCCGGTCCGGGCTGACCGCCGAGCGGTTCGTCGCGGATCCGTTCGGGCCGCCGGGGGAGCGGATGTACCGCACCGGCGACCTGGTGCGCTGGAACGACGACGGTGCGCTGGAATTCGTCGGCCGGGCCGACGAGCAGGTCAAGATCCGCGGGTTCCGCGTCGAGCCGAGCGAGATCGAGGCGGCGCTCGGCGAGCACCCCGGCGTCGAACAGGCTGCCGTGCTGGCCCGCGAGGACGGCAGCGTGAAGCGTCTGGTCGCCTATGTCGTCGGTGAAACCGGTGGCCTGGCGGAATTCCTCGGACAGACGTTGCCGGACTACATGGTGCCCGCCGCATTCGTCCGGCTGGAGCGGTTCCCGGTGAACGTCAACGGGAAGCTCGACCGGCAGGCGTTGCCGACGCCCGAGTTCGGCGCGCGGGACCACGTCGCGCCGCGGACCGAGCGCGAACGCGCGATCGCGGAGATCTGGGCTGACGTGCTCAGTGTCGAACGCGTCGGTGCGACGGACGACTTCTTCGAGCTGGGCGGCGATTCGATCCTCAGCATGCAGGTGGTCTCGCGCGCTCGCCGAGCCGGACTGGAACTGCAGCCCGGCGACCTGTTCGCGCACCGCACCCCGGCCGCGCTCGCCACGGCGGCCCGCACCGCGACGGCGGCGATCGAACGCGGCCCGGTCCACGGTCCGGTGCCGCTGACCCCGATCCAGCGCTGGTTCTTCGCGACGCAAACGGCTGAGCCGGACCACTTCCACCAGTACGTCCGGCTGGGCACCGTCGATCCGGACGCGGCGCGCGCGGCCGTGGAGGCGCTGCTGACGCACCACGACGCGCTCCGGATGCGCTTCGCCCGCGGCGAAACCCACTGGCTGCAGGAGAACGGCCCGGTCGGCGCCGAGACACCGCTGGTCAGCTTCGACCAGGATCGGCTGTCCGTGCACCATCTCGTGGTCGACGGCGTCTCGTGGCGCGTGCTCATCGAGGACTTCGAGCGCGCGTACAACCAGGTGCTGGAGGGCAAACCGATCGATCTCGGCCCCCGCACGACGTCCTTCCGAGACTGGGCGATCCGGCTCGCCGAGCACGCCGCCGCGGGCGGATTCGACGACGAACTCGGCTACTGGCGAGGCGTGTCCGGCCGGACCACGGTGCCGGTCGACGGCCGAGGCGACGCGACCAACGCTTCGATGCGTTCGGTGACCGCCCGGCTGTCCGCGGCGGAGACCGGAGCGCTGCTGCGGGACGTCCCGAAGGCCTATCGCACGCAGGTCAACGACGTGCTGCTGACCGCACTCGGCCGCGTCCTGCGCGACTGGACCGGCGGGACGCCCGTGGTCGACCTGGAAGGCCACGGCCGCGAGGAACTGTTCGGCGACGTCGACCTGTCCCGGACAGTCGGCTGGTTCACGACGGTCTTCCCGGTGGCGCTGGACGTCCCGGACGACTGGGGCACGGCGCTCAAGTCCGTCAAGGAACAGCTGCGCGCGGTGCCGCGTCGCGGGATCGGTTACGGTGCGCTGCGGTACCTGACCGGTGCCGCGCCGGAGATCGACCCGCAGGTGAGTTTCAACTACCTCGGCCAGTTCGGCTCCGGCCGGCTGGAGTCCGACGAGAGTCCGCGCTCGGCTCGCGCGCACCTGCTGGACGTCGTCGGCCGCGTCGAGGCCGGCGAGCTGGAATTGACCTGGTACTACGCCGAAGGCGTCCACGAGCGGTCCACTATGGACACCCTCGCCGCCGCGATGACCACCGCGCTGCGCGAGATCATCCGGCACTGCGCGGAGCCGGGAGCGGGCGGCCGGACGCCGTCGGACTTCCCGCTGGCAGCGCTCAACCAGTCCACTGTGGACGAGCTGGTCGGCGACGGCCGCGAGGTCGAGGACGTCTACCCGCTGACGCCGATGCAGTCCGGGATGGTGTTCCACGCGCTGTCCCAGCCCGGCGAGCGCGTCTACTTCCAGCAGGTCGGGTTCGTGCTCGACGGCGTCCGGAACGAAACTGACGTGGCCGCGCTGGAACGGGCGTGGCAGCAGGTGGTCGACCGGACGCCGGTGCTGCGGACGCGGATCGCGTGGGAGGGCGTGCCCGAGCCGGTCCAGGTCGTGCAGCGGCAGGTCCCGATCCCGATCGCCCGGCACGACTGGCGCGATCGGACTTCGGACGAGCGCGACCGGGCGTGGCGTGAACTCCTCGCCGCCGATCGGGCCGAGGGGCTCGACTTCACCGAAATGCCGTTGCTGCGGCTGGCTTTCGCCCGATTGTCGGACACCGAAGTCCGCGTGCTGTGGACGTTCCATCACGTCCTGCTCGACGGCTGGAGCGTCTTCGGCGTGCTGTCCGACGTCTTCGCCGCGTACTCCCGCGCTGAGCTTCCCGAACGACCGCCGTTCCGCGACTACGTGGCCTGGCTGGACCGGCAGGACGACGCGGCGGCCGAGGAGCACTGGCGGCGCGAACTCGGCAGTCTCGTGGCCCC
Source organism: Amycolatopsis sp. NPDC059235 (assembly GCF_042754125.1). Lineage (NCBI taxonomy): Bacteria > Bacillati > Actinomycetota > Actinomycetes > Pseudonocardiales > Pseudonocardiaceae > Amycolatopsis > Amycolatopsis sp. NPDC059235. The sequence goes on along the minus strand of NZ_JBHZAG010000105.1, from coordinate 23,414 downwards.
GGCCCGGCTGCCCTACGACCGCGCGCCCGCGCAGGCGCACACCTCCCGGTCGTCGGAATGGCTGCGCGTGCCAGTCGAAAACTCCGCCCGGCTAAGGGACTTCGCTCGCGGCGCCGGTCTCACGCTCAATACCGTTCTGCAGGGCGCGTGGGCGCTGGTGCTGGCCCGGCTCAGCGGCGAGCGCGACGTCTGCTTCGGGACCACGGTTTCCGGACGCCCGGTCGACCTGCCCGGCGCGGACGACATCACCGGCATCTTCATCAACACCCTGCCCGTGCGGGTCACCGTGGCCGGGGCCGACGTGACCGAGTGGCTGGCTCAGTTGCAGGCCGCTCAGGTCGAATCCCGCCGCTACGGTCACCTTCCGCTGACGAAGCTGCAGGCGTGGAGCGGTTGCGGTGGCAGCCTTTTCGACAGCATCGTGGTGTTCGAGAACTACCCGATCGACAATGCGGCAACGCGCGGACTGGAGCTGCGCGACGTTGACGCCGCCGAGACGACGAACTATCCGATCAGCGTCGTTGCGTCACCGGGGGAGCAGCTGACCCTGGACGTCGGCTACGACCCTGATCTTTTCGACGCGGAGACCGCCGAGCGGATCACCCGGCAGCTCACCTCTGTCCTCGAGGCCTTCGGCACGCATCAGTCGCTGGAGGACATCGACCTGCTCACGACGGCCGAGCGGCAGCAGGTGCTCCGCGACTGGAACGACACCAGCCAGCCGCTTCCGGACGACGACCTGATCGAACTGTTCGCCGAGCAGGTCCGGCTGGCACCGGATGCGGTCGCGGTGGCGGGCGACGGGATCCGCCTGACCTACGCGGAGCTGGACCGGCGATCCGACCGGCTCGCCCGCTACCTGGTGTCGCTCGGCGCTCAGCCGGAAACGCTCGTCGGCGTGCTGATGGACCGTTCGCCGGGGCTGATCATCGCCGAACTCGCGATCGTCAAGGCCGGTTCCGCGTACCTGCCGCTGGACACCCGCGCCCCCGAGCCCCGGCTCAAGACCCTCCTGTCCGGCGTCAAGATCCTGGTCGCTGACGACGCGTGGCGCGAGACCGCGAGCAAGGTCCACAGTGGACCCGTCGTGGTGCCCGGCGACCAGACCGCGGCCGTGCAGCTCCCGAAGGCAGACCCGGCCAACCTGGCGTACGTCATGTACACCTCGGGTTCGACCGGGAAGCCGAAGGGTGTCGCACCCAGCCGCCGCGACATCGTGGCGCTCGCGGCGGACCGGCGTTTCGCGGCGCACCACCGGATCCTGCTGCACGCGTCCCAGGCCTTCGACGCCTCGACGTACGAGCTGTGGGTGCCGCTGCTGGGCGGCGGCACGGTCGTCGTCGCCCCTCCCGGAGACCTCGACCTCGAGACCATCGGCCGCCTGTTCGCCGAGCACCGGGTCAACGCCGCGTTCCTCACCACCGGGCTGTTCCGGCTCGCGGCGCGCGAAGCACCCGAGATCTTCCGCGGCCTGCAAGAGGTCTGGACCGGCGGCGACGCCGTCCCGTCGGCCGCCGTGCGACGGGTGCGGGAAGCCTGCCCGGACACCACCGTCGTGGACGTCTACGGCCCGACCGAGACGACGACCTTCGCGCTGTCGCACCCGGTGCTCGGCCCGGTGCCTGACGTCGTGCCGATCGGGAAGCCGCTGGACAACACGCGGGCCTACGTTCTCGGCCCGGACCTGCGGCCGGTGCCGCCGGGCGCGCTGGGCGAACTGCACCTCGCCGGCGCGGGCCTGGCACGCGGGTACCACGGCGCTCCCGGCTTGACCGCCGAGCGGTTCCTGCCCGACCCGTTCGGGCCGCCGGGGGAGCGGATGTACCGCACCGGCGACCTGGTCCGCTGGACCGCTAACGGAGAGCTGGACTTCGCCGGGCGCGTGGACGAGCAGGTCAAGATCCGCGGATTCCGGATCGAACCCGGCGAGGTCGAGGCCGCGCTGGCCGCGCATCCCGGGATCTCCCAGGCCGCCGTGCTGGCCCGGGAGGACCACGGCGTCAAGCGGCTCGTCGCCTACTACACCGGCGACGCGGACGAGCTGCCCGCGTTCCTCGGGCAGACCCTGCCGGACTACATGGTCCCGGCCGCGTTCGTCCGGCTCGACCGATTGCCGTTGACCGGCAACGGAAAACTCGACCGGAACGCGCTCCCCGCCCCGGACTTCGCCGCGAGCGGCACCCGGACGGCCCCGGCGACGGAAGCCGAACGGGTCCTCGCCGGGATCTGGTCCGAGGTGCTCGGCGTCGAGGACGTCGAGGACATCGGGGCCGAGACGAACTTCTTCGAACTCGGCGGCGATTCGATCCTCAGCATCCAGGTCGTCTCCCGGGCCCGCCGGGCCGGGCTGATCCTGTTGCCGCACGAGGTGTTCCGGCATCCGACGCTGGCCGCCTTGGCCGCGCACGCGGGCGGCGACCACGGGCCGAAAGCCGAGCAGGGCCCGGTTGTCGGGGAAGCGCCGCTCACGCCGATCCAGCGGTGGTACTTCGAGACCCAGCCGGAGCGGTTCGACCAGCGGGTGGTGCTGGAGTTCGCCGAGGACGTCGACGAGCCGGCGTTGCGGCGGGCCTTGAAGACAGTCTGGGCGCACCACGACGCCCTGCGCCTGCGGTTCGATCAAACTCAGCACAGCGACCCCGCCGGACCGGTGGAACTGCTCGTCGGCGAGCCCGCGTTCGATGTGCGGCGCGGTCCGCTGCTGAACGCGGTCCTCGACGGGCGACGGCTCCTGCTGGCCGCGCACCACCTGGTCATCGACGGCGTCTCGTGGCGGATTCTCTTGGAGGACTTGGAAACCGCCTACCGCGGCGATGCCCTCGAACCGAAGACGACGTCGTTCCTCGCCTGGTCCCGGCGGCTCGCCGACCACGCCGAGGCAGGCGGTTTCGACGACGAACTCGCCCACTGGCAGTCCCTCCCGCCGGTGGCCGCGGGCGACCCGGGCGTCATCGCCGACACCCGCGAGGTCACCGTCCGCCTCACCGCCGAGGAAACCCGCGCGCTGCTGCAGGACGTCCCCGAGGTCTACCGGACGCAGGTCAACGATGTGCTGCTGGCCGCATTGGGCCGCGTCCTGCGGGACTGGACCGGCGAAGTCCCGGTGATCGACCTCGAAGGCCACGGCCGCGAGGAGCTGTTCGAGGGGATCGATCTGTCCCGGACGGTCGGCTGGTTCACCAGCATGTTCCCGGTCGCGCTGGACGTCCCGGACGACTGGGGTCCCGCGCTCAAGGCGGTCAAGGAACAGCTGCGCGCGATCCCTCGGCGGGGCATCGGTTACGGCGCACTGCGTTACTTGACCGGCGCAGCGCCGGCGATCGACCCGCAGGTGAGTTTCAACTACCTCGGCCAGTTCAGCAGCGCAGAAGGCGGGCTGTTCCGCGTCGGCAGCCTGGACGCCGACGTCGACCCGGACGCGCCTCGGACGCACGTGCTCGACGTCGTCGGCCGAGTCGAAGCGGGCGTGCTGGAACTGACCTGGTCCCACGCCACCGTCGGCGACACCGTCGAATCCCTGGCCGAGCAGATGCTGACGGCGTTGCGGGAGATCATCGCGCACTGCGCCGAGCCCGAAGCAGGCGGACGCACCCCGTCCGACTTCCCGCTGGCCGCGCTCGACCAGCCGACTGTGGACCGGCTGGTCGAGGGCCGGAACGTCGAGGACATCTACCCGCTGACGCCGATGCAGGGCGGGATGGTCTTCCACGGCCTGTCGCAGACCGCGCAGGGCATGTACTTCGAGCAGGCGACCTTCGTGCTCGAAGGCGTCACCGACCCGCAGCGGCTCGGCGCGGCGTGGCAGCAGGTCGTCGACCGGACTCCGGTGCTGCGCACGTCGTTCGTCTGGACCGGCGTGGACGATCCGGTCCAGGTCGTGCACCGCGAGGCCGAGCTGTCGGTCCAGCACCTCGACTGGACCGACCTCGACGGGCACGAGACCGAGCTGGCAAGGCTGCTCGCCGAAGACCGGGCGCAAGGCCTGGACCTGGCCGTCGCGCCGCTGGCCCGCGTCGCTCTCGCCCGGCTGTCGGACACGGAAGTCCTGGTGCTGTGGACGTTCCACCACGTCCTGCTCGACGGCTGGAGCGTCTTCCAGATCCTCTCGGACGTCTGCACCGCTTACGCCGGGCAGCCGCTGCCGTCCCGGCCGCCGTTCCGCGACTACCTCGCCTGGCTGGGCGAGCACGACCAGACCGCCGCCGAACAGTTCTGGCGCACCGCGCTCGCCGGGATCGAAGGCCCGACGCGGCTGCCGAGCGACCGGACCCCGCCGTCCGGCCACGCCCCGTGCTCGGCCGAGTGGCTGCCCGTCCGCCTGGACCGGGCCGCCACCGCCCGGCTGGACGCGTTCGTCAAACGCCACGGCCTCACCCACAACGTCGTGCTGCAGGGAGCGTGGGCGTTGCTGCTATCGGTCTACAGTGGACAGAACGACGTCGTGTTCGGTGCGACAGCTTCCGGTCGCCCGGCCGAAGTGCCCGGAGTGGACGACATTCCCGGCATCTTCATCAACACCCTGCCAGTCCGGGTCGCCGTGGACCGAGGCGTTCCCGTCGCGGAGTGGCTCTCCGAACTGCAAGCGGCCCAAGCCGAAGCGCGCGGACACGGACACGTGCCGCTCGCGCGGGTCCAGGGCTGGGCAGGTCTGCTGGGCGGCGTGAACCTGTGCGAAAGCCTGGTGGTGTTCGAGAACTACCCGATCACCGACGCCGCGGCCGGACACGGCCTGACCGTGCGCGACCTGTCCGCCCGGGAGACGACGAATTTCCCGGTCACCGTGGTGGCTTCGCCGGGCGCGGAGCTGTCGGTGGACGTCGGCTACGACCCAGCGCTGTTCGACCCCGCGACGGTGACGGATCTGGCCGCCCGGCTGCTGGAAATCCTCAGCGGCCTGACCGCCGACGGCGACCGCACGCTCGGCGAAGTCCCGGTCATCACCGCGGCGGAGATCCAGCTCCTCGCGGAACGGGCCGACACCTGCGGCGAACCGGAACCCCGGTCGCTGCCGGACTTGTTCGCCGACCAGGTCCGCGTCCGGCCGAACGCCCTCGCCGCCGTGCTCGGCGGCGAACCGGTCACCTACGCCGAGCTGAACCGGCGGGCCAACCGGCTCGCGAACCGGCTCGCCGGGCTCGGGCTGCGGCCGGAGGAACCGGTCGGGCTCGCCGTGGACCACGCGGCCGCGGTGGTCGCCGAACTGGCGGTGGTCAAGGCGGGCGGCGCGTATCTGCCGATCGACGCGCGGGCGCCGATAGAGCGCCAGCGGGTGCTGCTCGACGGCGTCCGGTTCATCGTTGCGGCGGAAGAACATCCGCTCGCCCAGACGGTTCTGCTGTCCTCTGTGGACGACGAGCCGGACAGTGATCCGGACCTCGCCGTCGACCCGGATCAGGCGGCCTGCGTGATGTTCACGTCCGGCTCCTCCGGGGTGCCGAAGGGCGTGGTGGTGCGCCACCGCGACGTCGCCGCGCTGGCCGCCGACCGCCGGTTCCGCTGCGGGGCGCACGAACGGGTCCTGCTGCACTCGCCGCTCGCGTTCGACGCCGCGACCTACGAGCTGTGGGTGCCGCTGCTCACCGGCGGCTGGGTCGTCACCAGCCCGGACGCGGGCCTCGACGCCCCGCTGCTGCGCGGCCTCGTCCGCGAGCACGGCCTGACCGCGGTGTGGGTCACCGCCGGGCTGTTCCGGATCCTGGCCCAGGAGACGCCGGAGTGCTTCACCGGCCTGCGCGAGGTCTGGACCGGCGGCGACGTCGTCCCGGCCGAGGCGGTGCGGCGGGTGCTGGCGGCGTGTCCGGGGCTGCGGATCGTCGACGGCTACGGCCCGACCGAGACGACGGTGTTCGCCACCGCCTATCCGATGGACGCGCCGCCGCCGGACCGGATCCCGATCGGCCGCCCGCTGGACGGCACCCGCGCCCGGGTGCTCGACGCGGACCTGCGCCCGGTGCCGCCCGGCGTGCCCGGCGAGCTGTGCCTGGCCGGCGCGGGCCTCGCCCGGGGCTACCGCGACCGGCCGGGGCTGACCGCGGACCGGTTCGTCGCCGACCCGGACGGCCCGCCGGGGGAGCGGATGTACCGCACCGGCGACCTCGTCCGCTGGCGGCCCGACGGCACGCTGGAATTTCTCGGCCGCCGCGACGACCAGGTCAAACTGCGCGGGTTCCGGGTCGAACCGGGCGAGGTCGAGGCCGTGCTGGCGAAGCATCCGGACGTCGCGCAGGCCGCGGTGCTCGTCCGCGAGGACCAGCCCGGCGCGAAGCAATTGGTCGCCTATGTCGTCGGGGCGGCCGGAGAAAACGTGCTCAGGGAGTTCCTGGCCCGGTCCCTGCCGGACTACCTGGTGCCGTCGGTGTTCGTCGCGCTCGACCGGCTTCCGGTGAGCGCCAACGGAAAACTCGACCGACGCGCACTGCCCGCACCGCGGGCGGCGGAGACCGGACACGTCGAACCGAGGACGGAGACCGAGCGCGCGCTCGCCGGGATCTGGGCCGAGGTGCTCGGCGCGGACCGGGTCGGCACGCAGGACAGTTTCTTCGCCCTCGGCGGCGATTCGCTGCGCAGCCTGCACATCTCCGCCAAAGCGAGCGCGCTCTTCGACGTCCGGCTCACCCCGGCCGACGTGCTGGCCGCGCGCACCGTCGCGGCGCTGGCCGAAACCGTCGAAGACCTCGTGCTCAGCGAGCTGGAACGCCTTGCCGCAGAACTGGAATCGTGAGGACTCCCCATGACGTCGTCCCGTGAGGACCGCATCGCGGCGCTGCCCGCTCACCTGCAGGAAGCGCTGCGCCGCCGGATGGCCGGAACGGCCGGCCGCGCGCCGGAGATCCCGGCCGCCGCCGACCGTTCCGGCCCCGTGCCCCTTTCGTCCGCGCAACGCAGGCTGTGGTTCTTCAGCCAGCTCCGCCCGGACGATCCCGAGTACAACAGCGCGTTCGCTTTGCGCCTGACCGGCGAGCTGGATGTCGCGGCGCTGGCGACGGCGTTGCGGTTGCTGGTCGCCCGGCACGAACCGTTGCGCACGACTTTCCACGAGGTCGACGGCGAGCCCCGGCAGCTCGTTCAGCCGCCGTATGAGGTGGCGCTTCCGGTGGTGGATGCCGCGCCGGAAGACCTCGACGCTGTTCTGAAGGCGGAGTATTCGCGGCCGTTCGATCTCACGCACGGACCGTTGCTGCGTGCGGTGCTCGTGCGCCTTGGTCTGGCTGAGCACGTGCTGCTGGTGTGCGTGCACCACATCGCCACCGACGGTGCGTCGATGGGCGTGCTGACCGAGGAACTCGGCCTTCTTTATCAGGACGGCGAGCGCGCGGACCTGCCGGCGCAGCCGTTGCAGTACGCGGATTTCGCGGTGTGGCAACACAATCGACCGACCCGCGCGGCCGGGCTGGAGCACTGGACCCGGCAGCTGACCGGGGTGACTCCGCTGGAGCTGCCGACAGACCGGTCGCGTCCGGCCGCCCGCTGCACGGCGGGCGCGGTGCGCGAATTCGGCGTCCCTGCGGACGTCGCCCGCCGGCTCGCGGAATTGGCGCGGACCTCGGAAACCACATTGTTCACCGTGCTGTTCGCGGCCTGCCAGGCGCTCTTCGCGCGCTACACCGGCCAGGAGGACATCGCGCTCGGCACCGTCGTTTCCGGCCGGGACCGCCCGGAGCTGGAACGGGTGGTCGGGTTCTTCGTCAACACGGTCGTCCTGCGTTCGGAGGTGGACCGGTCCGCGTCGTTCGCCGACCACCTGGCGGCGGCGCGGCAGACCGTCCTCGACGCTTTCGCCCACGACGACGTGCCGTTCGAGGAAGTGGTCGACGCGGTGCACGCGGGCCGGGACCCCGGGCGCAACCCGTTGTTCGACGTCATGGTGCTGCTTCACAACGCGGGCGCCGGGCCGGCGTTCCCGGGGCTTTCCGCCGAACCGGCCGGGGTGACGCGGGATTCGGCCAACTTCGACCTCACCGTCGAGTTCGAGGAATCCGACGGCCGCCTCGCCGGGCTCGTGGAGTACAGCACCGAACTGTTCGAGGTCGGGACGATCGACCGGCTGATCGCGCACCTGCTGCGGCTGCTGGCCGGGGTCAGCGCCGACCCGGGCCGCCGGATCGCCGATCTCCCGTTGACCACCGAGACCGAGGAAGCCCAGCTGCTCGGCTGGCGCGGCCCGGTCATCGACGTCCCGGACGGCACGATCGTCGACCTCCTCGACCACCAGGCCCGGACCCAGCCGACGGCGACCGCGCTCGTCTGCGGCGACGTCCGGCTGAGCTTCGCCGAACTCGCCGCCCGCACCGACGTGCTCGCCGCGGATCTGGCGGGCCGGGGAGCGGGGCCGGACCGCGTGGTGGCGGTGCTGCTCCAGCGCTCGGCCGACGCGATCATCGCGCTGTTCGCCGTGCTCAAGGCCGGGGCGGTGCACCAGTCGATCGATCCCGGCCTGCCCGCCGAACGGATCGAGGTGCTGCTGGCCGACACGCGGCCGGTGGTGGTGCTGGACCGCATCGGCGGCTTCACCGACGGCCCGCGCCCAGCCGCGCCGCAGCCGTCGGATGCCGCCTACGTCATCCACACGTCCGGTTCGACCGGCACGCCCAAGGGCGTCGTGGTCGAGCACGCGGCCTTGGTGAATCTCCTGGTCAACCACCGCGCGGCGTTCGGCCGCGAGCGGTTGCGGGTGGCGCTCACGGCGTCGCTGTCGTTCGACACGTCCTGGGAAGGACCGCTGCTGCTGGCCGACGGGCACGAGCTGCACCTGATCAGCGACGAAACCCGGCTCGACCCGGCCGCGCTGACCCGCTACGTCCGCGACGAGCGCATCGGCTTCCTCGACGTGACTCCGTCCTACCTGCGGCAATTGCTGCCCGCCGGACTGCTTGCGGGCGAGCAGCGGCCGCGGTTCCTGATGGTCGGCGGCGAGGCCATCGGTGAGAGCCTGTGGCACGAACTGGCCGGATCCGGGGTAGCCGCCGGAAACTACTACGGCCCGACAGAGTCCACTGTGGACGCGACGTGGGCTCGGGTGACCGGAGACCGGCCGTCGATCGGCCGTCCGCTGGGGAATGTCGGCGCGTACGTCCTCGACGACCAGTTCCGGCTGGTCCCGGCCGGAGTCCCGGGTGAACTCTGCCTCGCCGGAGCCCAGCTCGCGCGCGGCTACCTCGGCAGGCCCGGCTTGACCGCCGACCGGTTCGTCGCGAATCCCTTCGGTGCGCCCGGAACCCGCCTCTACCGGACCGGCGACCGCGCCCGCTGGACCGCCGACGGCAGGCTGGAGCACCTCGGCCGGACCGACGACCAGATCAAGGTCCGGGGCTTCCGCATCGAGCCCGGCGAAGTCGAGTCCGCCCTGCGTGCTCTGCCGGGTGTGATCGATGCGGCCGTTGACGAGCGTGGCGGGCGACTTGTCGCGTACGTCGTCGGCGAGCCCGCTGACTTGCGGAGTGAACTGGCTGCGGTTCTGCCCGCGCACCTGATTCCCTCCGTGTTCGTCCGGGTCGATCAGCTTCCGCTGACCCGGCACGGCAAACTGGACCGCCGGGCGCTCCCCGAACCGGAGATTTCCGCGTCAGCGCAGTACGTCGCCCCGCGAGACGAGCGGGAACAGCTCGTGACCGACGTCTGGGCCGAGGTGCTCGGGCTCGAACGCGTCGGCGTCGAAGACGATTTCTTCGCCCTCGGCGGCGATTCGCTGCTCGGCATCCGGGTGGTCGCGCGGCTGCGGGCCGAACTCGGCGCGGACGTCCCCGCCCGGCTCGTTTTCACCGCGCCGACCCCGGCGCTGCTGGCCGCACAACTGCCCGCCGCGTCCGCGCCGCAGGAAGCGATCCCGCTCCTGCCTCGCGGCGACGGACCGTTCGAAGCACCGCTTTCCTTTGCCCAGCAACGACTCTGGTTCCTCGACGAGTTCGACCCGGGCAGCACTGAGTACGTCTCGCCGACCGCACTGCGGTTGCGCGGCGACCTGGACGTGCCTGCTTTGAACCAGGCCCTCACCGCGTTGGTGGCCCGGCACGAATCCCTGCGCACGACCTTCGCGACAGTCGACGGCCGCGGCGTGCAGATCGTCCACCCACCGCACGCCGTCGATCTCCACGCGGCCGACGGCAACCTCGAGACGGCGCTGGCCGCCGCGACCGGACCGGTCGACCTGCACACCGGCCCGCTGCTGCGCGCCGCGCTCACCCGGCTCGGCCCCGGCGATCATGTCCTCACGCTGGTGCTGCACCACATCGTCACCGACGGCTGGTCCTCAGGCGTCCTCCTGAGCGAACTCGCGACCCTGTACTCCGCGTTCACTCGCGACGAGGAACCGGGATTGCCGCCCCTGCCGGTCCACTACGCCGATTACGCCGTCTGGCAACGAAATCGCACCGACTTCGACAGCCAGCTCAGCTACTGGCGGCACCGCCTCGCCGGTCTCGAACCGCTGGAACTGCCTACTGACCGCCCGCGCCCGGCAGTCCGCACGAAGAACGGCGCACTGCACGAGTTCAGCGTCCCGGCCGGCACCACCGCGCGCCTCGCGGAGCTGTCCCGGCAGCAGGGCAGCACGCTCTTCATGACCCTGCTCGCCGCCTGCCAGCTGCTGTTCGCGAGGTGGTCCGGGCAGGACGACGTCGCGGTCGGCACCGTCGTGTCCGGCCGGGAGCGCACCGAGCTGGAAGGCCTGATCGGCTTCTTCGCCAACACCCTTGTCCTGCGGTCCACTGTGGACCTGACCCGTGGCTTCGACGCTTTCCTCGGCGAAGTCCGCGACACCGTGCTCGACGCGTTCGCGCACCAGGACGTCCCATTCGACCGCGTCGTGGACGACGTCCAGCCCGAACGCGACCCCAGCCGCACCCCGTTGTGCCAGGTCATGGTCGTGCTGCACAACACCCCGGACGCCCGCCCCGCGCTGCCCGGTCTCGCCGTCGAGGAGGTCGCGCCGCCGATCGTGACGGCCGGCTTCGACCTGGCCATCCACTTCCAGCAGACCGCGGGGCGGCTCGATGCGGTGGTCAACTACAACACCGACCTGTTCGACGCCGCCACGATCGAACGGCTGAGCAGCTGGCTGCGCATCCTGCTGGCCGGAATCGCCTCGACCCCGCAGCAGGCGCTCGGCCGGTTGCCATGGATCACCGCCGACGAGCGCGACCGCGTCCTGCGAGGCTGGAACCCGACCGCCGTCGCGGCTCCGGAACCGACGCTGCACCGGCTGTTCGCCGCCCAAGCCGCCCGCACCCCGCACGCCGTCGCGGTGACCTGCGAAGGCGTCGAACTGACCTACCGCGAGCTGGACCGGCGGGCCAACCGCCTGGCGCACCGGCTGATCGCCGAGGGTGCCGGCCCGGAGAGACTGGTGGCCCTGCGGCTGCCGCGTTCGGCGGACCTGGTCGTCGGGATCCTCGCGGTGCTGAAGTCCGGCGCGGGATACCTGCCGATCGACCCGGACTACCCGCCCGCACGAATCGAGGCGATGCTGGCCGACGCGCAACCGGTGTGCGTCGTGGACACGATCGCGGCCGACGGCCTGCCCGAGACCGATCCCGGCGTGCGGGTCCGTCCGGAGAACACCGCGTACGTCATCTACACCTCCGGCTCCACCGGCGTGCCCAAGGGCGTCCTGGTCCCGCACGCGAACGTGACCCGGCTGTTCTCCTCGACTGAGCACTGGTTCGGTTTCGGCGACCAGGATGTCTGGACGCTCTTCCACTCCTACGCGTTCGACTTCTCGGTCTGGGAACTGTGGGGTGCGCTGCTGCACGGCGGCCGTCTCGTGGTGGTTCCGGCCGACACAGTCCGTTCGCCGGAGGAGTTCCTGGCCCTGCTGGCCGAACAGCGGGTGACCGTGCTCAACCAGACGCCGTCGGCGTTCTACCGGCTCGGCGCGCTGCCGTCCGCGCCGTTGAGCCTGCGGTACGTGATCTTCGGCGGCGAGGCCCTCGATCCGGCGCGCCTGGAGGAATGGCGACGGCGGCATCCGGACGGACCGCAGCTGGTCAACATGTACGGCATCACCGAAACCACCGTGCACGTGACGTATCGCGTACTCGACGACCGCGCCACCGTGGGTGTGCCGATCCCGGACCTGCGCGCTTACGTCCTGGACGCTTGCCTCGAACCGGTGCCGCCCGGCGTCACCGGTGAGCTGTACGTCGCGGGCGCGGGCCTGGCGCGCGGCTACCTGAACCGGCCCGGACTGACGGCGTCCCGGTTCGTCGCGGACCCGTTCGGTGCGCCGGGCACCCGGATGTATCGCACCGGAGACTTGCTGTGCTGGACCGCGGACGGCGAGCTGGCCTACCGGGGCCGGGCCGATCACCAGGTCAAGATCCGCGGTTTCCGCATCGAGCTGGGCGAGGTCGAGGCGGCGCTGTCCGCGCATCCGGACGTGACCGGCGCGGTGGCGGTCGCGCACGGCACGGGGGATGCCCGGCGGCTGGTCGCGTATCTGACTGGAACGGTGCCAGGGACCACGGTGTTGCGCGAGTACCTTGCCCGCTCGCTGCCCGCGCACATGATCCCGGCGGTGTTCGTCGCGCTGGACGAACTGCCGCTCAACGCGAACGGGAAACTCGACCACCGAGCGCTGCCCGCACCTGGCGCGCGCGTCGAAAACCGTTACGTGGCACCGCGTACCGAGAACGAGACTGTGCTTGCCGAGGTCTGGTCGGCGGTGCTCGGCGTTGACCAGGTCGGCGTCGAGGACAATTTCTTCGGGCTCGGCGGCGACTCGATCCTCAGTATCCAGGTCGTCTCCCGAGCCCGTCAGGCCGGATTGACGGTGACGTCGAAGGACCTTTTCCAGCATCAGACCATCGAGGAACTGGGCCGGGTCGTCACCACCGGCGGCCCGGTCGCGCCAGTGCCGGAGCAGGCCGGACCGGCGCCGCTCGGGCCGATCCAGTCGTGGCTGTTCGAGCACCTGGCCGAGCCGTGGCGGCTGACCATGTCTGTCCATCTTGTACTGTCCTCGGTGGACGTTTCGCTGCTCACAGCCGCGATCGCTGACGTCACTGGCCGTCATGCCGCATTGCGGATGCGATTCTCCCCAGTGGACGGCGGCTGGCGGCAGGAACCGATTGCCACGGAACCGGCGGACATCCTTCGGCACGCCGATCTGTCCGAAGTGGACGATGCGGTCGCGGTAATGCACGACGAGGCAGTGTGCGCACAGACCTCTTTGGACATCGTCAACGGCCCGGTGTGGCGCGCGGTCCTGTTCACCTTCCGCGACCGTCCGCCGCAGCTGTTCCTCACCGCGCACCACCTCGTCATGGACGGCGTCTCCTGGCGCGTCCTGCTGGGTGACCTCGAACGCGCCTACCGAGGCGAACCGCTGGAACCGACAGGCAGCTCGTTCACCCGCTGGGCGAGGACGCTCGCCGACCACGTCCGCACCGGCGGCCTGGACGGCGAAGCCGAATACTGGGGGAGCGTGCTGCGCGGCGCCGAGACCGAGCTTCCGGTCGACCGCTCCGGACGCAACACCGCCGAATCGGCGCGCTCGGTGTCGGTTTCCCTTGACAAGACTGAGACTTCCGCACTGCTGCAGGACGTGCCCGGCGCGTACCGGACCGAGGTCAACGACGTCCTGCTGAGCGCCCTCGCCCGCGTGCTGGCGCGCTGGACGGGCCGGCCCCGGGTCGTGCTCGAGATGGAAGGCCACGGCCGCGAGGACGTCGCCGCACCGCTCGACCTGTCCCGGACGATCGGCTGGTTCACCGCGCAGTACCCGGTCGCGCTGACCGTGCCCGGCGATGGCTGGGACGAGATCCTCAAGTCCGTCAAGGAACAACTGCGCGCCATCCCGAACAAGGGTGTCGGCTACGAAGCACTGCGCTACCTGAGCGATTCCCCGCTGAGGAACGACCCGACCCCGCAGATCTCGTTCAACTACCACGGCCGCTGGGACGTCGGGACCGCCGAGGACGGGCTCTACCAAGGGCGCGGGGAGAGCCTCGGCCACGACTCCGCGCTGGACAGCGTCCGCCCGTATCTGCTGGACGTCGTCGGCGTGGTCGAATCCGGCGAACTGCACCTGACCTGGGAGTATTCCGCCGAGGTGCATGAGGAGGCGACCGTCCGCGGCCTGGCCGAGGCGACTGTCGAAGCGCTGCGGGAGATCATCGCGCACTGCGCCTCAGCCAGCGGCCGCACGCCGTCGGACTTCCCGCTGGCCCGGCTCGACCAGGCGACGGTGGACCGGCTGGCCGGAGACGGCCGCGCGGTCGAGGACATCTACCCGCTGACCGCACTGCAGGCGGGCATGGTGTTCCACAGCCTGGTCGACAGCGGGTCGAGCGCGTACTTCGACCAGTTCCGCCTGCGGCTGGCCGGGGTCCGGGACCCGCGCGGGCTGGGCGAAGCCTGGCAGCGCGTGGTGGACCGAACGCCGATCCTGCGCAGCAGCACGGTGTGGGACGGCGTCGACGAGCCGGTGCAGCGCGTCCATCGCGGGGTCCGCGTCCCGGTCGGACAGCACGACTGGCGCGGGCTCGCTCCGGAAGCGCAGCAAGCCGAGCTGGCGAAACTGCTCGAAGCCGACCTGGCCGCGGGCATGGATCTGACGACGCCGCCGTTGATGCGCCTGGAGATCGCCCGGCTGACCGACGACGAGGTGCAGCTGCTCTGGACCTCGCACCACGTCCTGCTCGACGGCTGGAGCGCCGCCCAGGTCTTCGGCGAGGTCTGCGAACAGTACTCGGCGATTGTCGAAGGCACGCCAGCGAAACTGACGCCGCGGCGGCCGTTCCGCGACTACCTCTCGTGGCTCGCCGCGCAGGACCGCGCCGCGGCGGAGGAGCATTGGCGCGAGGTGCTCGACGGCTTCGCCGCGCCGACTCCGCTGCCGTACGACCGCCGTCCCCGCGAGGCACACCGCGCGGAATCCGGGGCGACGCTGCTGGTCGAGCTGTCCGCCGAAGAGTCGGCGGAACTGCGCGAGATGGCGAAAGCCGCCGCGCTGACGGTCAACTCGGTCGTGCAGGGAGCGTGGGCGCTGCTGCTCGCGCGCTACAGCGGCGAGCCGGACGTCTTGTTCGGCACCACGGTTTCCGGACGGCCGCCGGAATTGCCCGGTGTCGAAGCGATGATCGGGATGTTCATCAACACCGTGCCGACGCGGGTCGAAGTCCGGAATGGACAGTCGGCCGCCGAATGGCTGCGCGCGATCCAGGCCGAACAGGCGGACGCGCGCCGGTACGACTTCCTGGCGCTGTCGCAGCTGCAGACCTTCACCGGAGTGCCGGCGGGCGCGGCGTTGTTCGACAGTGTGGTGGTCTTCGAGAATTACCCGATCGAAGACAGCGGTCAGGACGGCGTCCGGGTGCTGGACGTCGAATCGCTGGACACCACGAGCTACCCGCTGAACCTCACCGCTTACCTCCACGATCGGCTCGGACTCGAACTGTCCTACGACCCGAAGCTGTTCGACGAAGCCACCGCGCGGCGATTGGCCGGGCACCTCGCCCAGCTGGTGCGCGCGATCGCCGCTGACCCGGACCGTCGCGTCGGCTCGCTCTCGCCGCTCACCGCGGACGAGCGAAACCACGTGCTGGCCCTCGGGCAGGGCGATACGGCTGAACTCCCTGCTGAGACGGTTCTGGACGTCTTCGACGCGACCGTCGCGCGCATGCCGCACGAGACCGCGCTGATCTTCCACGACACCGTCCTGGACTACGCGGAGGTCGACGCCCGCGCCACGCGACTAGCGGAGGAGTTGATCGAACGGGGCGCCGGGCCGGAGCGAGTGGTGGCCGTCATGCTGCCGCGCTCGGCCGAGGCAGTCATCGCGTTCCTGGCGATTTTCAAGGCAGGCGCGGTGTATTTGCCGATCGATGCGGATCTGCCGGAGGAACGCGTCCGCTTCCTGCTGAACGACGCGCGCCCGGTGGTCGTGCTGGGCAGGCCGGACGAGAGTTACGCGCCGCCGGCGTCGCTCTCGAAGCGGCCGGACGCGGACACCGCCGCGTATGTCATCTACACCTCGGGCTCGACAGGCACGCCGAAGGGCGTCGTGGTGGAGCACCGCGCGCTGGTGAACCTGCTGGTCGCGCACCGCGCGATCTTCCTCGACCGCGGCCGGGAGCGGGCGGCGCTCACCGCGTCGCTGGCCTTCGACGCGTCCTGGGAACCGCTGCTGGCCATGATCGACGGCCACGAGCTGCACGTGCTGGACGACGACACCCGGCTCGACCCGCTCGCCCTGGTCCGCGCCGTCCGCGCGCACGGGCTCAACCTGCTCGACCTCACCCCGGCCTACCTTCAGCAACTGCTGGACGCCGGGCTGGCGACCGGCGAAGTCCGGCCGCGCACGGTGATCACCGGCGGCGAGGCGGCCACCGAAACGCTGTGGAAGCAGTTGGCCGCTGCGGACGTCACCGGCCACAACTACTACGGCCCGACAGAAGCGACCGTCGACTCGATCCACGCGCCGGTGGTCGGGGAGCAGCCGCTGATCGGCCGTCCGCTGACGAACTTCCGCGCCTACGTCCTCGGCGACACCGGCGAACCCGTGCCGCCGGGCCTGCCCGGCGAACTGTTCCTCGCCGGACCGCAGCTCGCGCGCGGCTACCTCGGCCGGCCGGGACTGACCGCGGACCGGTTCGTCGCGGATCCGTTCGGCCCGCCGGGGGAGCGGATGTACCGCACCGGCGACCAGGTCCGCTGGACCGCCGAGGGCTCGCTCGACTATCTCGGCCGCGTCGACGACCAGGTCAAGATCCGCGGCTTCCGGGTCGAGCCAGGCGAGATCGAGACGGTGCTGCGGCGGCATCCGGCGATTGCCGACGTCACCGTCGTCGCCCGGGAAGGCCGCCTTGTCGCCTACGTCGTCGGAGAAGCGCGGGGCTTGCGCGAGTGGACCCGCGAACGGCTGCCGGAGCACCTGGTCCCGTCGGCGTTCGTGGCACTGGACGCGCTGCCGCTCAACCGGAACGGCAAGCTCGACCGCCGCGCGCTGCCCGCCCCCGGCCGCGCCGGAACCGCCGAGTACGTCGCGCCGCGGACCGCCGCCGAACAGCGGCTGGCCGCGATCTGGGCCGACGTCCTCGGAATCGACCGCGTGGGGGCCGACGACAGTTTCTTCGAACTCGGCGGCGATTCGATCCTCAGCATGCGGATCACCTCGCGAGTGCGCGCGGAGTTCGGTGTCGAAGTGTCGCCGCGGATGCTCTTCTCCGCACCGACGCTCAGCCAGTTCGCCGCCGAACTCCCTGCCCAGCGGGCGGATGCGGAGGCGATCCCGGTCGTCGCCCGCGACGGTGTGCTGCCGTTGTCGTTCGCGCAGCAACGGTTGTGGTTCCTGGACGAATTCGAGCCCGGCGGCCGGGAGTACATTTCGCCCAGCGCATTGCGCTTGCGCGGTGAACTCGACCTCGATGCGTTGCGGCAGGCCCTGAACACGGTCGTCGCCCGGCACGAATCGCTCCGCACCACCTTTGGCGCGATCGAAGGCCATCCCGTTCAGGTCGTCCACGAGCCCGCGCCGGTCGAGCTCCCGGTGGAGGACTTCGACGAGGCAGTGCTGGCCCGCGAAGCACTCCGGCCCTTCGACCTGCGCACCGGCCCGCTGCTGCGCGCCCGGTTGTTCCGGGAGGAGTCCGGAGACCACGTCCTGCTGCTGGTGTTGCACCACATCGTCACCGACGGCTGGTCGGCCGGAGTACTGGCCGCCGAACTGGACACCTGCTACTCCGCGTACGTCCGCGGCGAGGAGCCGAAGCTGCCCGCACTGCCGGTGCAGTATGCGGATTTCGCTGCCTGGCAACGGAATTTCCTCGACAGCCCCGACCTCGACGAGCAACTCGACCACTGGCGCGACCGGCTCGCCGGCCTCGCACCGCTCGAACTGCCCACTGACCGGCCGCGTCCCGCGGTCCGCGCGAGCGAGGGGGATTGGTTCGGCTTCGCCATCCCCGCCGAGGTCGCCGTGAACCTCCGCGAACTCGCGGGCGCGCAGCACGGCACCCTGTTCATGACGCTGGTCGCGGCCTTCCAGGTCGTGCTGGCGCGCTGGTGCGGGCAGGAGGACGTCGCGGTCGGCACGGTCGCGGCGGGGCGCGAGCGGGCCGAGCTGGAACGCCTGATCGGCTTCTTCGTCAACACCCTCGTCCTGCGGTCCACAGTGGACTCAAGCGGGTCGTTCCGGGAGTTTCTCGGCGACGTGCGCGACACGGTGCTCGACGCGTTCGCCCACCAGGACGTGCCTTTCGACCGCGTGGTGGACGCCGCCCAGCCGGTCCGCGATCCGAGCCGGACGCCGCTGTTCCAGGCGATGGTGGTGCTGCAGAACACCGGCGACCGGCCGGGCGGCGGCGCGCTGGTCGCCGAGGAGGTCGCCCTGCCCGCGACGACCGCGACGTTCGACCTGCTCGTGCAATTCGAGGAGGACGGCGGCGCGATGCACGCCGCGATCAACTACTCCACCTGCCTGTTCGACGCGGAGACGATCGAGCGGTTCGGCGGTCGATTGCTGACCGCGCTGACGGTCCTCGCTGCTCAGCCGGACCAGCCGATGGCATCTCTGCCGCTGCTGCCGCAGTCCGAAGTGGACCAATTGCGGGTGTGGAACGACACCGCCGCGGCGGACTCGACAGCGTCCCTGGCTGAGCTGTTCGAAGCCCAGGCCGCGCGCACTCCGGACGCTCCCGCGCTGGTGTCCGCGTGCGAGGACATCACCTTCGCCGAGCTGAACGCGCGGGCGAACCGGCTGGCCCGGCTGCTGGCCGAGCGGGGTTCAGGGCCGGAACGGATCGTCGCCGTCCGGCTGCCGCGCTCGGTCGCGCTCGTCGTCGCCGAGCTGGCGATTTCGAAGACCGGCGCCGCGTTCCTCCCCGTCGACCCGGGCTATCCCGCCGAACGCGTCGAGTTCATGCTGCGCGACGCCGGCCCGGTCCTCGTCGTGGACGAGGACCTCGACGCCGCGGCGTACCCGGACACGAATCTCGGCGTCCCGGTCGACCCGGAGCGGGCGGCGTACGTGATCTACACGTCCGGTTCGACCGGGCGGCCCAAGGGCGTCGTCGTGCCGAACGCCGGGCTGGCGACGCTCGCCGCCGCCGCGATCGGCCATTTCCAGGTCCGCCCCGGCGACCGGGTGCTGGCGTTCAGCTCGCCCAGCTTCGACGCCGCGGTCGTGGAAGTCTGCCTGGCGCTGGCCGCGGGCGCCGCGCTCGTCGTCCCGCCCGAGGGCCCGCTGCTCGGCGCGCACCTGGCCGAGGTGCTGACCGGACACCGGGTCACGCAGGCGGTGTTCCCGCCGGTCGCGCTGGCCACGGTGCCGGACGTGCCGCTGCCGGACCTGCGCACGGTGGTCGTGGCCGGCGACGTGTGCCCGGCCGAGCTGGTCGCCCGCTGGGCGCCGGGGCGGCGGATGATCAACGCGTACGGGCCCACCGAGTGCACGGTCGCGACCTCGTGGAGCGAACCGCTGTCGCCGGGCGGCCCGCCGCAGATCGGCAAGCCGATCCGGAACACCGAGACGTACGTGCTCGACGCCGGGCTGCGGCAGGCGCCGATCGGGGCGACGGGCGAGCTGTACGTCCGCAGCGCCGGACTGGCCCGCGGATACCTGTCCCGGCCAGGGCTGACCGCCGACCGGTTCGTGGCGAACCCCTTCGGCCCGCCGGGATCGCGGATGTACCGCACCGGCGACGTCGTCCGGCAGACGGCGGCGGGCGACCTGGAATTCGCCGGACGCGTCGACCACCAGGTCAAGATCCGCGGGTTCCGCGTCGAGCTGGGCGAGATCGAGGCGGCGCTGCGGCGGCATCCGGAGGTGCGCGAGGCGGTCGTGGTGGCCGGGGAAGCCGCCGGGCACAAGCGATTGATCGCGTATGTCGTCGGCGAAACCGCTCAGCTGCGCTCGTTCCTGGGCGAGACGCTGCCGGACTACCTGGTCCCGTCGGTGTTCGTGCCGCTGGCGGCGATTCCGGTGAGCCCGAACGGGAAGATCGACCGCGCCGCGCTTCCGGCTCCGGATCTGTCGGAGCTGCCGACCGCCGAGTACGTCGCTCCCGGCACCGAACTGGAGGAGCTGCTGGCGAACGTCTGGGCCGAGGTGCTCGGAATCCCGCGGGTCGGCGCGGGGGACAACTTCTTCGAACTCGGCGGCGATTCGCTGCTGAGCATCCAGGTCGTGCACCGCGCCCGGCAGGCCGGGCTGGCGATGCGCTCGAAAGACCTGTTCACGCACCAGACGGTCGCGGAGCTGGCGAGCGTGGTCCAGCCGGTCGACGCGGCCGAGGACGATCGCGAGGCCGTGGTCGGGGCCGTTCCGCTGACCCCGATCCAGCGCTGGTTCCTCGACGCCGCGCCGGCGAATCCCGCGCATTTCAACCAGTCCGTGCTGATCGAGCTGAACGGCCCGGTCGACGAGGAAACCCTGCGGCAGGCGATCGACGCGCTGGTCGATCAGCACGATGCCCTGCGCCTGCGCTTCGAGCGGACTGCCGACGGGTGGACCCAGCACAACGACCCCGTCGATTCCTGTTCTGTCCTGCGCCGGGTGCCCGCCGCGGACCTCGAGCGGGCGGCCGACGACGCTCAGGCGAGCTTCGATCTGGCTCAGCCGCCGCATCTGCGGGCCCTCTTGTCGGATGCCGACGAGAACCCGCTGCTTTTCCTGGTCGCGCACCATCTGGTCGTCGACGCCGTTTCGTGGGGCATCCTGCTGGAGGATCTCGAACGGGCCTACCGGCAGATCGAAGCCGGGGAAAAGCCCGACCTGGGGCCGAAGACGACGTCCTTCCGGGACTGGGCGCGCCGGCTGCGGGAGTTCGCCGAATCCGGTGCGCTGGACGGCGAGCGTCCGCACTGGGCTCGCGACTTGCCTGGCTGCGAGATCCCGGTGGATCGCGTGGGCGCCGCTCCGGAGCCGCAGGAGCTGGTGACCATTCGCGTCGACGAGCGCGACACCGATGCCTTGCTGCACCTCGCTCCCGGTGCGTACCGGACGCGGATCAACGACGTTCTGCTGACCGCGCTGGCCTGGACTTTGACGCGCTGGAGCGGCGAGTCCGCGGTGGCTGTCGACCTCGAGGGCCACGGGCGGGAGGAGATCCTGGACGACGTCGACCTGACCCGGACTGTCGGGTGGTTCACGACGCTGTTCCCGGTCGCGTTGTCGGTCGATCCGGCCGCGGGCTGGCGGGAGCTGGTGAAATCGGTCCGGCGGCAGCTGCGGGCGGTGCCGGGGAACGGGTTCGGGCACGGGGTTTTGCGGGCCTTCCGGTTCCCCGAGCTGGGCCGGTCTTCGCCGCGGGTCGCGTTCAACTACCTGGGGCAGGGGGAGAACACCGGGACCGGGGACGGGTTGTTCCTGCGGTCGCTTCCGCCGTTGGGCCGGGACCAGGATCCGGCGAACCGGTCGCTCCACGCGCTCGAAGTGGTCGGCGGAGTGCGGGAGGGGCAGCTGGAGTTTTCGTGGTTCTACCAGCCGGATCAGCACACGCGGGCGACTGTGGCCGCGGTGGCGGCGGGCTTTGTCGACGCGTTGCGGGCTATCGCGGCGGATTGCCGGGGTGGTGACCGATGAGCGCGAGTGTGGGCAGCCACGAGTCGAGACCGCGGTGGGTCGGCTGCGCGGGTTTTCGCGCCGTCTCCTTTTGCGGGCAGCTTGCGCACTCTCGCCGTCTGCTGCGGGGAGGGCGGGCTATGCGCGGGATCAGCGGGTGCCGGTTGTCGTGGGACGGCCGGATCGCGGCTTGTCTCGCGGGGGTTTCGCGTGGTGGCTTCGGGGGTGGTGCGGCATGAGCGGGATTGGCGGCCGTCGTGGGTGCCGGTTGTCGTGGGCCGGCCAGACCGCGACTTGTCTCGCGGGGGTTTCGCGCGGTGGCTTCGAGGGAGGCGGGGCATGAGCGGGATCGCGGGCAATCGCGACTATCGGCTTCTCTGGACCGGTCAGGTCGTTTCCGAGGCCGGGTTCAGCACGACCACCATCGCGTTTCCCTTGCTGGTGCTGGCGCTCACCGGTTCGGCGGCCCAGTCCGGGCTGGTGCTCGGGGCGGTCGCGATCAGTCAGCTTGTGGCCGGGTTGCCTGCCGGGGCGTTGGTGGATCGGTGGCATCGCAAGCGGATCATGCTGTGCTGCGAGGCCGCGCAGGCAATCGCCGCGGGCGGACTGGTGCTCGCGTTGTACTGGGGCGTCGCGGATGTGTGGATGCTTGTCGTGGTGGCGATCGTGATGGGGCTGAGCCGGGCGTTGTTCGAGCCGGCCGAGGAGGCCAGCTTGCCGCGGTTGGTGGCTGAGGAGCAGGTGCCCTCCGCGGTGGCGATGAATGCCGCCAGGACCAGTGCGGGGCAGTTGTCCGGGACTGCGCTGGGCGGGTTCCTCTTCGCGGTGGGGCGGGTTGTACCGTTCCTCTTCGACTTGGTCGCGCACGTGTTCGCGTTCGTGTCCTTGGTGTTCGTGCGGTTGCCTCGGCAGCCGGAGCGGGCCGAGGACGCGCCGCCGAAGCATCTCGGGCGGGAGATCGTCGAGGGGCTTCGGTGGGTGTGGTCGCGGCCCGCGTTGCGGGCGACTGTGTTGTGCGTGGTCAGTTTGAATCTGTTCTTTTCCGCTTATTATTTGGTGATCATCGTCTTGGCCAATGAGCGGGGGGTGCCCGCCGGGGAGATCGGCGTGATGGCGGCGATGTTGGGTGCCGGCGGGATTCTCGGGTCGTTGGCCGCGCCGTACCTGCATCGGTGGCTGAGTGCGTACGGGCTGGTTATCGGGGTGTTCTGGGCGTTGACCGCGCTGACCCCGCTTGCTGTGTTCGTCCATAATGGATATGTGATGGGGGCGTTGTTCGCGGCTGTTGCGTTTTTGCCTCCTGCTGCCAATACTGCTATTGCTA
Organism: Amycolatopsis sp. NPDC059235; assembly: GCF_042754125.1. Classification (NCBI taxonomy): domain Bacteria; kingdom Bacillati; phylum Actinomycetota; class Actinomycetes; order Pseudonocardiales; family Pseudonocardiaceae; genus Amycolatopsis; species Amycolatopsis sp. NPDC059235. The sequence continues at coordinate 591 of NZ_JBHZAG010000105.1, read as the reverse complement.
CTTATCAGCTTCTGTCCACTCCGGACGGATTGCGCGGGCGGCTCGGGGGAGTGCTCGGGGTTACCGGCGGGCTGGCCGCTGCGGCCGGGCCTGCGCTGGGCGGGTGGTTGGTGGAGGCGTTGCCCGCGGCGTCGGCGGTGTTGGCTTGCACGGGGTCGATTGCCGTGGTGACTCTCTTGACTACGTTCAGCGGGACTTTGCGGGGGTTGCCTGCCGCGCCTCGGGTTCGCGAGCTTGAAGAGACTTCTGGTCAGTGACAGAGGAAAGGAAGATTTGATGGACGACGGTGTTGTGTTTCAGGTTTTGGTCAATGACGAGGAGCAGTATTCGCTTTGGCCGGGGGACAAGGAGGTTCCGGCCGGGTGGCGGGCGGACGGGGTCCGGGGGAGCCGGGAGGAATGCATGAGGCACGTGGACGAGGTTTGGACGGATATGCGGCCCAGGTCTCTTCGGGAGCGGATGGCGGCTGAGTAGGGGGCGGCTTGTCGCCTGGCGGCGACATTGCGCACGGTGGTTGCGTGGGGCACCCCGAAGCTGATTGTGACGACGGCGCGGGGGTGCTTGTCAAGGCGGGAAAGATGCCTTGACAAG
>NZ_JBHZAG010000104.1:0-31245 GCF_042754125.1 Amycolatopsis sp. NPDC059235 | reverse complement strand
GGGCCGTGGGCCGTGGGCCGTGGGCCGTGGGCCGTGGGCCGTGGGCCGTGGGCCGTGGGCCGTGGGCCGTGGGCCGTGGGCCGTGGGCCGTGGGCCGTGGGCGGTTTGGGGCCGACGCGACTGGGGCGGTTCTTCGCGCCGGCGGAAGCCTGCGGAACCCAGAGCGGCCCGCGCCGAGGTGTCGCGCTCAGAGGATGAACTCGGCCCCATCCGGCGGCAATTCCGCACCCGCGTCCACCACCGCGGCGTGTTCTGGGCTGGCCAGGTCGACGACCGGGTTCGTGTTGTTCAGATGGGTGTAAGCCCATCGTGTGGCCCCCGCCCGGTTCGTGATCATCGGCAGCGTCGTGGTGATCGGCACGTGGCCCATCGCCTGCTGCGCCGCCGGGTTGGCGCCGTCAGTGGCGGTCGTGAATTCAGTGCCGCCGTGGAAGGTGCCGTCCAGCAGCACGAGGCTCGCGCCTTCGACGAATGCGTCGAAGCCGGGCGGCCAAGTGCGCAGGCAAGGCGCGTAGACGAGTGTGCCCCCGGTCGTCGGGTCGTGGATGCGGTAGGCGACGACCCACGGGCCGGCGTGGGCGGAGGAGCGGGCGTATTTCGGTTGTTTGTCGCTGATGGGGAGGGAGGTGATCACCAGGCCGTCGAGGGTGGTTTCGGTGGTGGGGAGCCAGTTCCAGTGGTGGTACTCGCTGATGATGGTGCGGGCCGGGAAATGGTCGGTCAAAGCGTGCAGTGCGGCGGCGGGGGCGTGGACAGTGAAATCCGCCGCCTCGCGGAGCATGAGCAGGCCGAGGGCATGGTCTAGTTCGGCGTCGGTGAGCAGGACTGTGCGCAGCGGCGTCTCGCGCGGACCGGGGCCGGCGCGTAGGGCGGGGGTCGCCAGGATTTGGGCGCGGATGTCGGGCGAGGCGTTGAGGAGGTGCCACGCGCGGCCGTCTGCGCTGAAGGCGACGCTGTCCTGCGTGCGCCCGGGAGAGCCGGAGGTGCACGGTGCGCAGGCGCAGTTCCATTGTGGACACCCGCCGCCCGCGGCGGTGCCTAGGAGGATGACCTTCACCGGGCCGGGCCACGCATGATCAGGTCCGGAGCGGACGGTGCGGCGAGGATCAGGTCGACGGTGCCGCGGTTCGGGGAGCGCGAGCAGACGGGATCGGTGTTGGCCGCGTCGCCGGTGAGCTGGAATGCCTGGCAGCGGCAGCCGCCGAAGTCGGTGGTGCGGCGGTCGCAGGTGCGGCACGGGTCGCTCATCCACTCTTCGCCGCGGTAGGCGTTGAAGGATTCCGAGCGGTACCAGATGTCGGCGAGGGAGGTGTCGCGGACGTTGTCGAGAGTGAGCGTGGTGATCGCGCTCGCGGCGGGGCAGGGGAGCACGGTGCCGTCGGGGGCGATCGTCAGTTGCCGCGCGCCCCAGCCGTGCATGCAGGGTTTGGGGAACGGCTCGTAGTAGTCGGCGACGACGTAGATGATTTCCATCGTGCCGCGCAGGCGGTTGACGGCCGCGCGGACTACGGGTTCGGCGGCGGCGAGTTGCCTGCGCGTGGGCATCAGCGCGTCGCGGTTGCGCAGCGCCCAGCCGTAGTACTGGGTGTTCGCCAGTTCCAGCCGGTCCGCGCCCATCGACTCGGCTAGGGCGATGATTTCCGCGAGCTGGTCGTGGTTTTGCCGGTGCAGCACCACGTTGACGGTCAGCGGCAGACCCGAGGCTTTCACGAGTTCGGCGACGTCCAGCTTTCGGTCGAAGGCCTTGGCCCCGGCGAGGAGGTTCGCGCGGTCGGGAGTGGCGGCTTGCACGGAAAGCTGGACGTGGGCCAGGCCCCGTTCGGCGAGGTCGTTCAGCCGCGGCTCGGTCAGGCCGAGGCCGGAGGTGACCAGGTTGACGTAGCAGCCGAGGCCGCTCGCGTGCGTGACCAGCTCCGGAAGATCCGGGCGCGCCAACGGTTCCCCGCCCGACAGGTGGATCTGCAGCACGCCTAGTTCCCGGGCCTGGGACAGGGCGTCCGTCCAGTCCGCAGTGGACAGTTCCGCGGACCGGCTCACCAGCTCCACGGGGTTCGAACAGTACGAGCAGTGCAGGGGACAGCGGTGCGTCAGCTCCGCGAGCAACCCCAGCGGTGCGGTCACGTCCATTCGATCACCCGCCGTTGTCCGAACCGAGCCAGCACCGCCAGGACATCAGTCTCTTGGACGCCTTGGTATCGGCCCTCCAAGAGAGCGATGATGCCGGAGACTGGCGTGGCGCCGTCGCAGAGTTGCAAGACTGCGGTGGCGGTGGAGTTCGGCACGAGAACGCCTTCCGGAAACAACAGGACATGCACCCCGCGCACGTGATCGAAAGTCAGGCGCACGCCCGTGCGAAGCTTCGGCACCGAAGCGACGGTGATGGTGTCCATGGCTCACTCCTTGGCCGCGGCGCGTTCGATGGCGTCGAGCATCGACCACAGCACGTCGCATTTGAACGACAGCGCGGCCACCGCCTTCTCCTGCTGTTCGCGGGTGACGCAGTGGCGCACGACAATGTCCAAAGTGTCCTTGCCTTCGCCGGAAACCTTGTCGATCCGGTTGGTGAAATACGCCAGGTCCGCGCGGGAGATCCACGAGTAGTTCGCCAGGACGTCGGCCACCCGCTGCTGCATCAGGTGCCCGGCGAACATCTCGGTCAGGCCGGAGGCAATGGCTTCGATCCAGGGTTTGGTGCGCGCGAAGGTGACGTAGGCGTCGACAGCGAACCGGACGCCAGGAGCGACGTGCCGTTCGTCGAGGACCTCGGCTCGGTCGAGGCCGACGGCGGCGCACAGCCGCAGCCACCGTTCGGCTCCGCCCTCGCCTTCGACGGCGCCGTCGTGGTACACGATCCGGTCCAGCCAGATCCGGCGGATTTCCGGGATCGGGCAATTGCTGATGACCGCCGCGTCTTTTCGCGGCAGCACGCATTGGTAGTACCAGCGATTCGCGGCCCAGAGTTTCAGTTCGTGCTCGGTGAGTTCGCCGGCGTGCATCCGCTGGTGGAACGGATGGCTGCCCCAGTACCGGTGGGAGAGGCCGCGCAGGGCGGCGGTGAACTCCGCCGGGCTCATCGGGTGCACAGTGGACATTCGCATACTCCGGGATTCACTGAGCGGCACGGTTTTCCGGAAGGACGGGACCGCCAGCGCACCGGCCCCGTCCGGCGGGTCACTCCTCCCGGCGGGCCGCGTAGGCGGTGACCTCCATCGGCGTTTCGTACTCGACGAAGTCGGGCGCGGTCCACATTTCGGCGGTTTCGGTCATGAGGAAACTCGCTTTCCTTCGGTGGTGCACCGGTGAGCGGGGCAGGCGTCCCGCCGCGAACGCCGTCACCCTAAAAGCGCAAGGCGGCCGGTCGCCAGGGGTGCGGGCCGATTTCCCGCGGACTTTGTAAATATTCCTTCCGATGGCGCAGCGAGCGGTCACTCTCGGGCGCCGCCGCCTCTTGTCCGCCCGACAGATTCCTTGCGGGCGCGCGAAAACCTCCCGATGCGGCTTGACAGCGGACCCGCGGGCGGCCGAATAATAGGGTTCAAGCGCGGTTGACAACGATGTCAGTAGAGGTTTCGGGAGCGACGTGACCCAGGTGAATCGCAGGCGTTTCCTGTCCGGCGGGATTGCTGTCGCGGGCGGCGGTGTGCTCGGCGCGTTCGGGCTGTCCGGCACCGCCGGAGCGGCTCCGGAGGCCCGGCCGCCCCAGATCGGCGGCGGCGAGATCGGCAGCGGCTGGACCTTCGTCGCGGCCGACGGCAAAGCGGCGGGCAGTGCACTGGCCAGCACGCAGGACGTCGCCGGTCTGAAGCCGGCCATGGTCCCGGGGACGCCGCTGACGAGCATGATCGCCAACGGCGAGTACCCGGATCCGCTGTACGGCCACATCGTGACCGACACCGTTCCGGACACCCTCAAGGACACCGCCTACTGGTACCGGGTCGCGTTCCGGGTGCCGAAGCTGGTTCCCGGGCAGCGGTTCTGGCTGCAGTTCGACGGCATCAACTACCTCGGGACCGTGTGGCTCAACGGCACCAAGGTCGGCACTGTCGAGGGTGCGTTCAAGCGGGCGGTCTTCGAGGTCACGGACATCGTGGCGAAGGCAGCCGGCATGGCTTGGCTGGCGGTGCTGGTCGGAAAGCTCGACTACGCCGACCCGCCCGCGCTGCCGAGCTACGCCAGCGGGGTGACGCGGGGCGGCCGCAACGGCGGTCCGACCGGGATCACGCTGAAGAACGGCCCGACCTTCTTCTGCACCGCTGGCTGGGATTGGCTGCCCACCATCCCCGACCGGGACCTCGGGATCTGGCAGCCGGTCACCTGGCGTACCACCGGACCGGTGCGGCTGGCCGACGTGCAGGTCACCTCGACCCTGTCGCAGGACTTGCACACGGCGGACGTGTCGGTCGAGCTCGCATTGGACAGTGCCGCGGCGAGGTCCGTGGTGGTGAAGGGATCGCTGGACGGACAAGAGTTCCGGCGAACGATCAGCGTGCCGGCGGGCGCGTCGTCGGTTGTGCTGACGTCGAAAGACATCGCCTGCCTGCTCTTGGACCGGCCGAAGCTGTGGTGGCCCAACGGCTACGGCGACCCGTATCGCTACCGGCTGACCGTCAGCGTCGAATCCAGCGGCCAGGTCCAGGACGAAAGAACAGTGGACTTCGGAATCCGGCGCATCGAATACACGACACCGATGCGCTCGCCGTCCGGGTCGACGACCGACTGCCTGGCGATCACCGTCAACAACCAGCCGATCCTGGTAATGGGCGGCAACTGGGGGCTCGACGAGGCCCTCAAGCGGATTCCGCGGGAGCGGTTGCGCGCGCAGGTGCGCCTGCATCGCGACGCGAACCTCAACCTGATCCGCAACTGGAACGGCCAGAGCAGCACCGAGGACTTCTTCGCCGCTTGTGACGAGTACGGCATCCTGGTCTGGCAGGATTTCTTCTGCTCGACCGAAGGCCCGCCCGCCGAGAACACCGCTCGCGACCTGGCCAACATCCGCGATTGCATCGTGCGGTTCCGCAACCACCCGTCGATCCTGCTCTGGTGCGGCGGCAACGAGGGACCGCCGCCGCAGCCGTTGATCGACGGACTGGACGCACTGGTCGCCGAACTGGACCCGCAGCGAGTCGCGCTGACCAGTTCGGCGGGCGACACCGGGCAGAACCCGATCGACGGATACCGTTCCGGCGGGCCTTATCATTGGGTCCCGCCCGCCAAGCATTTCTCGCTCAACGACGGCACGCAGTGGCCGCCCTTCCACAACGAGGTCGGCTCGTACTCGATCCCGACGCTGGAATTCATGCGAAAGATGCTCCCGGAGTCTTCGTGGGAGCACCCCGATGATTTCTGGGCCGACCGAGACGTGAACGGCAACGGAGGAAACGGCGGAGGCGCAGGTTACCTCGCCTTGACCGCAGACCGCTATGGAGAACTACGGAACCTGCCGGACTTCGCACGCAAGTCGCAGCTGATGAACTACGAATGCATCAAGGCGATTTACGAGGCCCCGGTGGCCAATATGCGCAGCGCCGGACCTTACCCGCGTACCGGAGTCATCATGTGGATGACCAACCCCGCGCAACCGAGCTTCGTCTGGCAGATGTACAGCCACGATTTGGAAGCCCATTCGTCGTACTACGCGGTCCAGCACGCATGCCGGCGGATCAATGTGGTTCTGGACGCGAAATCTTTCGACGTCGTGGTAGCGAACCATGGCCGAGCGCCGATCCGCGGCAGGGTCGAGGTCACGCTCTACGGACTGGACGGCGCAGAGTTAGGCCGCGACTCGTTCGGGGTGGACGCGGGAGCCTCTGATCGAACTGTGGTCGGGAGCATCGCGGCGCGTGTGAAGGAAATTCCGTCGGAGATCGTCTTTGTCCGGATGGTCCTCAAGGACTCTCGAGACTCGGAGCTAGTGCGGAACTTCTATTGGGCGGAGAACCCCACACGAGCGGCGGGCTTCACCGCCCTTGACGAGATGCCCCCGGCAACCATTTCAGTGAACGCCGGAGTTACACGACACCAAGACGGCACCGAGGTGGCAGTCGATGTGCGCAACGTCGGAAAGCCCGTGGCGTTGATGCTGCATTTGCAGATCTACGACGTCCGAACTGGCGAACGAATCCTGCCAGCGACGTTCAGCGACAACTACCTAAATCTGGCCGCCGGAGAAGCGACAACCGTAAAAGCTCAACTGAACAGCGAGCAGACCCGACACCATCCGAACGTAGGAATCCGAGTCGACGGATGGAAGATCAACCACCAAGCATCCCGATTGCAAGCCCGCGGCGCAACAGCAACGTTCAATCACGAGGCACTAAACACCCACCCCGAAACCCCCACGTTCAAACACTGAGCCGAAACACCCAACCAGCCAAGCACCCCCACGCAACCAAGAGACGCAATGTCGCCGCCAGGCGACGAGCCGACCCCTCACCCACTCCGCTCCGGAGCAGAAAGAACCGCCCCCAACAACCCAGGAAACCGCCCCTCCACCTCCTCCCGCCGAACATGCACAATCCGCCGCCGCCCCTCGGTGACAGTCCGAGTCAACCCAGCCTCCCGCAACACCCGATAGTGATGCGAGATCGTCGGATTGCTCAACCCCAACCCGGCTTTCTCCACCAGCGTCGCACAGTCGACCGGCCCCTCAGCCTCGTACATCGCCCGCAAAATAGTCCGCCGCCCGGGATCGGCGAGAGCGCTGAGGATCACCGTCAGATCGAACGACTCGACCACCGGCTCAGGCAACGTGCGCGACACAGCAGCGGCTCCTTCCACACTTTGACCGTTATCGAACCATAGTCTATGGTCCCTCGATGTGACGATTCGACAAGCATCGAATAACACCCGCCTGGTGATCCTGGCGATGGGCACCTTCGTCCTGGGCGTGGACGGATTCGTCCTGCCCGGCCTGCTCACGAACATCTCCCGAGACCTGTCAGTAAGCGTGGCGACGGCAGGCCAGCTCACCACGGTGTTCGCGGTCGCGTACGCAGTCGGCTCCCCGGTCATCGCGACACTCGCCGGGAGAGCCGACCGCAGGCTGGTCATCGGAGCAGGCATGGCGACCTTCCTCGTCGGCATGCTGCTGCAGGCGGCGGGCCCGACCTTCGGCACCGTCCTGGCCGGCCGAGTCGTCGCGGCACTGGGTGCCGCCGCATTCCAGGCCAACGCTTTCGCCGTAGCGGGAGTACTGGCTCCGCCGGAGCGACGGGCACGGGCATTCGCGGTGATCGGCGCGGGATCCAGCCTCGCCGCAGTTCTCGGAGTCCCGCTGGGCCTGCTGATCGGCCAGGCCTGGGGCTGGCGCGGCACGTTATGGACGATTGCCGCATTGGCCACGGCAGCGGCAGTACTGGCCGGGATCTTCGTCCCGTCGATGACCTTGCCGGCGACAACGATGCGCGAAAGGCTCGCGGTACTGGTCAATCCCCGCATCCTCACGCTTCTCGCGGTAAGCGCGCTGGTGCTGGCCCCGTCGTTCTTGCTGATCGCGTACGCGTCAGCAGTAGTAGGGATCAGTTCGCCGGGCAGCGCGAACGCGATCCTGGTGGCATTGCTGGTCAACGGAGCGGGATTCTTCCTCGGCAACCGGCTCGTCGGATGGGTCACGGATCGGTTCGCCTCGTTGCGAGTGATCGCGGCGGGGCTCGGGGTCGTGGTGGTGGCCGCAGCATCGCTGGGAGTCGTGCAACGGTGGTTCGTCCCGACGCTCGTCGTGCTGTTCCTGCTCGGCGTCTTGGGATCGATGCTGTTCATTCCCCAGCAAAACCGCGTATTCGCGGCAGGCGGCGACGTTGCGGCTGTCGCACTGAGCCTCAACGGTTCCATGAATTACGTCGGAACCGCGATCGGCGCCGGAGCCGGCGGGCTCGTGCTGGCGAACGCCGGACCGGAATGGCTCGGCCCCGCGGCGGCGCTCCTGGCAGCCCTCGTGCTGGCGGTCGCGCTGAGCACCGCCCCGGAGCGCCAAGACGCGAAACTGGCCCGCGCGACCCCCTGAACGTCCAGTGTGGACAGACGGGAGAACCGCGGGTTGCCGTGTCCGCGGGACTGGCGGATGATGGGCGGCCAGTCCCCGTCCCGTTCCACCGCAGCCCCGGAGGCACGCGATCGCCGGCAACGCCGCCGAACCCGGGCGCACGGTCCTCAGCCGCGCGTTCGCGGTGCTGGATTCCTTCCTGTCCGGCCGACCCGAGCAGACTCACGGCGAGATCACCCGGGCGACCGGGCTCGCGCCTGCCACGGTGCATCGCCTCCTGGCCGAATTGACCGGCTGGGGCGCGTTGGAGCGCACCGGGCGCGGCCGGTACCGGATCGGGCTTCGGCTGTGGCAGCTCGGGGCGCAGGCTCCCGGCGGGCGCGAGCTGCGAGACGTCGCGCTGCCGTTCCTTCAGGATCTGCTGCAGGTGACGCACGAGGTCGTGCATCTGGTCGTCCTCGACGGGGACCGCGCGCTGTATCTGGAAAAGCTCGAGGCGCATCCGGACGTCGTGGTGACCTCGCGGGTCGGATTGCGGCTGCCGTTGCACGCGGCGGGGCCGGGCAAGGTGCTGCTCGCGCACGCGCCGCCGGAATGTCTCGAGAGCATTCTGACCACCGGGCTGGAGCGGCGGGCCAGCGGGACGATCACGGATCCGGCTCGGCTGCGCCAGGTGCTCGCGGAGGTGCGGCTGCAGGGGTTCTGCATTTCCCGCAACGAAATGACCGAGGGCGCGTCGTCGGTCGCGGCTCCGGTGCGCGGGCCGGGCGATCAGGTCGTGGCGGCGATTTCCGTGGTGGTGCCGAGTTGCACGCCGAATCTGTCACCGCTCGTGCCGGTGGTCCGGATGGCGGCGCTGGGGGTCACGCGGGCATTGCAAGGCTGAGGAACTTTTCCGCTGAGTGGAAGAGGGGCTGGGCGGCCCGGAACCTAGCCGGGACACTCCGGACCCACCCGCTCGTACTGCCGGAGGAGAAGTCCGTGAGCCCTGCCCCGACCGTCCGCGACGCCGCGTTCGACGTGCTGCGCCGGTTCGGCGCGACGACCTTGTTCGCCAATCCCGGGTCGACCGAGATCGCGCTGCTCACCGACCTGCCCGACGACCTCGAGTTCGTGCTGGCGCTGCACGAGGGTTCGGTGGTCGGCATGGCGACCGGCTGGGCGCTCGCGAACGACCGGCCCGCGGTCGCGATCCTGCACACCACCGCCGGGCTCGGCAACGCGGTCGGCGCGCTCGCGACCGCCCGGGTCAACCGCGCGCCGCTGGTCGTGCTCGTCGGGCAGCAGGACCGCAGGCACCTCGCGCTGGAGCCGTTCCTCACCGGCCACCGGCTCGACGACCTGGCCCGCCCCGCGCCGGTGTGGATCGCGGAACCGCCGCGCGCGCAGGACGTTCCGGGCGCGCTGGCCCGCGCCTGGCACGAGGCTCGCGAACACCGCGGCCCGGCGCTGGTGATCGTGCCGATGGACGACTGGGCGGAGCCGGCGGGCGTTGACGAGCCGCTGCCCGCGCCCGCCAAGCTGGTCCGCGCGAACGCCGCCGAGCCCGCGGTGCTGGCCGAGCTGGCGGAATTCCTCAGTACCGCAAGCAATCCGGTGCTCGTGGCGGGCGCCGGGGCGGACGACGCCGAATCGTGGCGCGGGCTGACCGCGCTCGCCGAGAGGCTCGCCTGCCCGGTCTGGCAGGAGGCGTTCGGCGCCCGCGCCGGATTCCCGCAGGATCACCCGCAGTTCGCCGGACATCTGCCGCCGGGCCGGGAAGAACTGCGGAAAGCGTTGTCCGGGCACGACGCGGTGCTCTCGGTCGGCGCACCGGTTTTCCGGCAGTACCCCCGGGAACCGGGACAGCTGACGGAGCCGGACACTCGCATCGCGGTGGTCACCGACGATCCGAACGAAGCGCACCGCAGTCCGGTCGATCTCGCTGTGCTGGCGCGGCCGTCGGCGGTGTGCGGGCCGTTGGCGGAGCTCATTCCGGCGCGGGAAGCGGGCCCGGAAAAGATCGGGCGGACGGTCGACCTGCCTGGCGCGCCGGAGGACGGCGCGCCGCTGCGGCCGGAGAGCGTGTTCGGGCTGCTGGCTCGCCAGTTGCCGAAGGACACGGTGCTGGTCGAGGAATCGCCGTCGAGTCGGCCGTTGCTGCACGCGTATGTCCCGGCGCGCGAGCCGCTCGGGTTCCTCAGCGCGGCCATGGGCGGTCTGGGCTTCGGCATTCCGGCGGCGATCGGGCTGCGGATGGGCGGTCTGAAACGTCCGGTGGTGGCGGTGATCGGGGACGGCTCGTCGCTGTACTCGATCCAGGCGCTGTGGAGCGCCGCGCATTACGGTGCCGGCGTTCTCGTGATCGTGCTGTCCAACGGCGGTTACGCGATCATGGACAAGCTCGCGGTGCGGTACGGCGAACGGACGGCCGGCGGCGGCAAAGCGCCGTGGCCCGGGTTCGACGAGGTCAGCGTGAGCGGGCTCGCGAAGTCGCTCGGCTGCCCGGCGCGGCGCGCGGAAACCTACGAGGAACTGGAGTCAGTGTTGAACGAGGTGCTGCCGACCCTGGCCGCGCGCACGGAGCCGCTGGTGCTGGAAGTGGCGGTGACGGCATGACGTTGCTCGGAACCGGATGGCAGGGCCGGATCTTCTCCGGCGGCTGGATCCCCGGCGCAGGCGGCGAATACGACGCGGTCGAGCCCGCCACCGGGAACACGCTGGCCCGGGTCGGCGCGGCGGCTCCGGAGGACGTCGCCAAGGCTGCCGCCGCGGCGCGGGAAGCACAGCGGGAGTGGGCCGCCCAGCCCTACGACCAGCGGGCGCGGGTGTTGCGTCGGGCGGCGCGGCTTTTCGAGGACCACGGCGACGAGATCGACGAGTGGCTCATCCGGGAATCCGGTGCCACGCGCGGGTTCGCGCAGTTCCAGACCCGCGCGGTCGCGGCGGAGGAATGCCACGAAGCCGCCGCGCTGGCCGCCCATCCGTACGGGGAACTCTTGCGTTCCAGCCAGCCTCGGCTGTCGATGGCGCGCCGCGTTCCGGCCGGAGTGGTCGGCGTGATCTCGCCGTTCAACGCGCCGATCATCCTGTCCATCCGCGCGATCGCGCCCGCGCTGGCGCTCGGCAACGCGGTGCTGGCGAAGCCGGACCCGCGCACCGCGGTGTGCGGCGGCGTCGTGCTCGCTCGGATCTTCGAGGAAGCCGGGCTGCCCGAAGGTCTGTTCCACCTCCTGCCCGGCGGCGCGGACGTCGGGGCGGCGCTGGTCGAGGACCCGCTGGTGCGCGTGATCGCGTTCACCGGTTCCACGAACGCGGGCCGCAAAATCGCCGCCGCGGCGGGGGAGCGGCTCAAGCGCGTGCACCTCGAACTCGGCGGCAACTCGGCGCTGGTCGTGCTCGCGGACGCGGACGTCGAGCAGGCCGCGTCGGTCGGCGCGTTCGGTTCGTTCAACCACTCCGGGCAGATCTGCATGGCGACCGGACGGCACCTGGTCGCCGCGGAAATCGCCGACGACTACGCGGCCGCGCTCGCTGAGCACGCGGCCAAGCTGACCGTCGGAAACCCGGCGAACGGCGACGTCGCGCTCGGCCCGCTGATCGACGCCGGACAGCGTGACCGCGTGCACTCGGTGGTCACCGGCAGCGCGGAGGCCGGGGCGAAGATCGCCACCGGCGGCACCTACGAGGACCTCTTCTACCGCCCGACCGTCCTCACCGACGTCCCGCTCGCCGCGCCCGCCTATGCCCAGGAGGTGTTCGGCCCGGTCGCGCCGGTCGTCCCGTTCTCCACAGTGGACGAAGCAGTCCGCCTGGCCGGCGGTACCGAGTACGGGCTGTCGCTGGGCATCCTGACCCGGGACGCCGCGCGGGGGCTGGCGCTGGCCGAGCGGATCCCGTCCGGTCTGGTGCACATCAACGACCAGACGGTCAACGACGAGGCCCTCGCGCCGTTCGGCGGGGTGGGGGATTCGGGAACCGGCTCCCGGCACGGCGGCGCGCAGGCCAACCTGGAGGCGTTCACCGAAACCCAGTGGGTCACCGTGCGCGGCGACCTTCCGCAGTACCCGTTCTGAACCCGTTCAACCGAAGCATCCGCCCAGGTCCCCTCCGACGACGCAGGTGATGACATGACGGTCTCGACTGATCCCCGGGCGCGCCGCGCCCGCTGGGTGGCCCCGCTCTGCTGGACGGCGGTGGCGCTCGAAGGGTTCGACCTGGTGGTGCTGGGCGTCGTGCTGCCCGCGCTGCTCAAGGACAAAGCGTGGGGGCTCGACCCCAACACGGCGTCGCTGATCTCGGCGGTCGGGCTGCTCGGCGTGGCGGTCGGCGCGTTCGCCATCGGCCCGCTGAGCGACCTGTTCGGCCGCCGCGGGATGATGCTGCTGACCGTGATCAGCTTCTCGGTCTGCACGCTGCTGTGCGCGTTCGCGAACGGGCCGTGGCTGTTCGGCGTGCTGCGATTCCTGGCCGGGCTCGGGCTCGGCGGCGTGCTGCCGACGGCGCTGGCGCTGATCACCGAGTACGCGCGGATCGGCCGCGGCGGCAGCGCGACCACCGTGCTGATGACCGGCTACCACGTCGGCGCGGTGCTCACCGCGCTGCTGGGAATCCTGGTGCTGCAACGGTTCGGCTGGCAGTGGATGTTCGTCATCGGAGCCGCGCCCGCGCTGATCCTGGTGCCGCTCATGGTGAAGTTCCTGCCCGAGTCGAAGGCGCTGGAGCGAGCGAAGGAAGCCCGGCGCAACCGCAATCCGCTCGGCGTCCTGTTCCGGCACGGCTACGGGCGCGCGACGATCGCGTTCTGGGTGACGTCGTTCATGGGGCTGCTGCTGGTGTACGGCCTGAACACCTGGCTGCCGCAGATCATGCGCGCGGCCGGCTACGAACTCGGCGCGGCGCTGGCGCTGCTGCTGGTGCTGAACGTCGGCGCGGTCATCGGCCTGCTGGTCGGCGGCCGGGTGGCGGACAAGATCGGCTACCGCCGTTCCGCGATCGTCTGGTTCGCCGCGGCCGCGGTGTTCCTGGCGCTGCTGAGCATCAAACTGCCTGGGGCGAGCGTGTACGTCGGGGTGCTGCTGGCGGGGATCTTCACCTTCAGCTCGCAGGTGCTGGTCTACGTGTACATCGCCCGCGTGTACCCCGCCGAAGCCCGCGGCACCGGCCTCGGCGCGGCGAGCGGGATCGGCCGGTTCGGCGCGATGTCCGGGCCGCTGGTGACGGGGCTGCTGCTGTCGGCGGGGCTGGCGTATCCGTGGGGCTTCTACCTGTTCGCGGTGGTGGCGGTGATCGGGGCGCTCGCGATCGCGCTGGTGAACCGGGATCCGGCGCCGGACGCCCCGGCGGACAGCCCGGCGCCGCGGGTGGAGACGGCTCCGGAGGGCTGAGTTATTCGGCGGTTGTCCGGGTGAGGCGGTCGCTGTCGGTGTCGTAGTCGAACAGTTCCGCGTAGCGGCCCCAGTCGATCGCGGTGTCGAGTTGCTGCCGGGCGTCGGTGGCGGAGAAGCCGCGGCGGAGGAGATCGAGGAAGAACTCCGCGCGCAGCGTGCCGTCCGAACTCGCGGTGAGCGCGTTGACGATCGTGCGCACCAGCGGTGCCCGGTCGCGGACCTGAACGGCGAAGATTTTCTTGCTGGTCTGGATGTCCGCGGTGGTGAAGGCGGTGCCGACCGGCGTCAGGTGCAGGTCGCCGCCCGCGACGAAGAGGAGGTCGAGCAGGGCGGCGGCGTCGACGAGCGGCAGCAGGTCGTCGACCTCGAAGCTCAGCTCGGCGGCGAGATCCGGCAGATCGGCGTGTCCGCCGCGGGCGTGCACGAGTTCGACCAGACCGGCGAGCCCGCCGACCGACGCCTGCGGCAGGGGCCGTGCGGTGGGCGTGGCCTGCGCGGGTTCGACGGCTGCCGGGTCGCGGCCGGTGAGCAGGTCGTAGAGCCGGTCGACCAGCGCGGCGAACGCGGGGGATTTGCGGTCGCGCGGCCGGGCGAGGTCGATTTCCACTTCCGCGCGCAGGTTTCCGGGGTTGGAACCGAGGACCAGCACGCGGTCGGCGAGCAGGACCGCCTCCTCGATGTTGTGCGTGACGATGCAGACCGCCTTGGTCGGGAAATCCTCGCGCTGCCACAGGCTCATCAGCTCGGTGCGCAGGTTCTCCGCGGTCAGCACGTCGAGCGCGGAGAACGGTTCGTCCATCAGCAGCACGTCCGGTTCGAGCACGAGCGCGCGGGCGAACCCGACGCGCTGGCGCATTCCGCCGGAAAGCTCCTTGGGATAAGCGGATTCGAAACCGTCGAGCCCGATCAGGTCGATCGCTTGCAGCGCGCGGTCCCGGCGGGCTCTCGGCGGGATCCCGCGCGCCGCGAGGCCGAGTTCGACGTTGTCCTGCACGGTCAGCCACGGCATCAGCGCGAAGGTCTGGAACACCATCGCGGTGCCCGGATTGGCCCCGTCGAGTTCGTCGCCGCGATAGCGCACGGTGCCCCGCGTCGGGCCGATCAGCCCGGCGATCGTGCGCAGCAGCGTCGATTTCCCGGAGCCGGACCGGCCGAGCAGCGCGACGATCTCGCCCGCGCGCAGGTCGAGGGTGATGTCGTCGAGGACGCGCAGTTCGTCGCCCGCCGAACCGGGGAAGCTCTTGCTGACCTGCTCGACGGACACGAGGACTTCGGACATGAGGGGTTCCTTTCAGGACAGGGAGAACCGGCGTTCGGCGAGGCGGTAGAGGCGCCGCCAGAAGAGCCGGTTGAGGCCGACGACGTACAGGCTCATCACGGCGACGCCGAGCAGGATCCGCCCGGAATCGCCGGAGCCGGTCGCGTCGGCGATGTACGCGCCGAGACCGGTCGCGGTCAGCGTGACCCCGTTGTAGGAGACGATTTCCGCGACGATGGAGGCGTTCCACGCGCCGCCCGCCGCGGTGATCCCGCCGGTGACGTAGCTGGGGAAAATCGCGGGCAACACGAGCCGCCGCCACCACAATGCCCGCGGCAGCCGCAGGTTCGCGGCGGCCTCGCGCAGGTCGTGCGGGATGGCCGAGGCACCCGCGATGACGTTGAACAGGATGTACCACTGCGCGCCGAGGCTCATGAGCAGGATGCCGCCCCAGTCCAGGGAAATCCCGGTCGCCACGAGCACGGCGGTGATCAGAGGGAACAGGAAGTTCGCCGGGAACGACGCGAGCACTTGCACCACCGGCTGGGCGAGCCGCGAGACGCGCGGGTTCATTCCGATCCACACGCCGATCGGCACCCACACGAGTGTCCCGGCGACCACCAGCGTCACCACTCGCGCGAAGGTGATCAGGCCGAGCAGGAGCACGTGGCCGATTTCGCCGTACCCAGTGGTCTCGCCGATGAACAGCACCGCGCGCACGGTTCCGTAGAGGATCAGCCCGAAGACCACGACGCTGAACACGATGTCCGCGGCGCGCCGGCGGGCGGGGGAGAACCGCAGCGGATACTCGGCGAGCCCGAAGACCGCCAGCGCGCGGTCGAGCGGGAACACCAGCTTGCCGAACACCCGGCCGAGCAGCGTCGGGATCCGCGAGCGGCGCAGCAGGTCGAGCACCAGGCTGCGGGGTGCTTCGGCGGCTTCGGAGTTCTCGATGCGGAACCGCTCCGACCACGCGGTGAGCGGTCGCCAGAACAGCACGTTCACGCCGACGACCAGGACCACCATCACCCCGACTGCCAGCAGCACCTTGCCGAGGTCGCCGTCTGCGGAGGCGGTCGCGACGTACGCGCCGATGCCGGGCAGCGCGAACTTCTGGTTGTTCACGCTGAGCGCTTCGGAGGCGGTGAGGAAGAACCAGCCGCCGCCGAAGCTCATCATCCCGTTCCAGACCAGCGGGATCATCCCGCTCGGCACGTCGACGCGCCAGAATCGCTGCCAGCGCGAGAGGCGCAGCAGCCGGGACGCCTCGTCGAGGTCGCGCGGCTGCGACACCAGCGAGTGGTGGAACGCGAACGTCATGTTCCACGCCTGCGCGGTGAAAATCGCGAAGATCGACGCGCATTCCAGGCCGAGCTGCGAGCCAGGGAACAACGCGATGAACCCGGTGATGGTCACCGACAGGAACCCGAGCACCGGCACGGACTGCAGGATGTCGAGCGCGGGCAGCAGGATCTTTTCGGTGCGCCGCAGCCGGGCGGCAGCGGTCGCGTAGACGAAGGTGAACCCGACCGACAACACGAGAGCGACGAACATCCGCAGCAGCGAACGTCCGGCGTAGTAAGGGAGTTCGGCCGGGTCAGTAGACACTGTGGACGGTGCGGTCGCCGGAGTCCACGCCGTGGCGGCGCCGTGCGCGAGCCGCACGATCAGCCACAGCGCGGCGGCGGCGCCGAGGAACACCGCCACGTCGGCGATCGTGCGGCGGGGCCGGACGAGCGCGCCACGGGTGGGGAAGGTACGCAGCATGGTCTAGTTCTCGCTGTCTTCCTCGGTGTAGGAGAGCTCGGCTTGCCAGCGCACACTGGTCACCGACGGCTCCATGGACAGCCGGCTGACCGCCGACTCCATCTGCTTGTCGTCGCGCTGATCGGCGGACAGTTCGGCGCGCACCTGCACTTGCCCGGCGGTGTCGGTATTGGTGCTGGTGACCGATTGCAGCGCGAAATCCGTGCGCGCCAACGCCTGCACGAGCAACGCGCGCACGTGCGCTTCGGCATCGTCCTTGGTCACCGCCAGGAAGGTGTACGACGTCGGGGTTTCGCGGCCAGTGGCCGGACGGCGGTCGACCACCCGGCCGAGCGGGCGCAGCGCGATGTTCACCGCCATGACCACGGCAGTGCCCGCGCCCGCCGCCGTGTACAGCCCGGCCCCGGCCAGCGCACCCACCGCGGCGGAACACCAGAGCGTCGCCGCCGTGTTGAGCCCGCGCACGGTCAACCCTTCGCGCAGAATCACGCCCGCGCCGAGAAAACCGATTCCGGAAACGATTTGCGCGGCGACCCGGGTGGGATCGGCGCTCGCTCCGCTGAAGCCGTGCGCGGACAGCAGCACGAACAGCGTCGACCCGGCCGCGACCAGGGCGTTCGTCCGCAGCCCTGCCATCCGGGCGCGGTATTGGCGTTCAAATCCGATTACTGTGCCGAGGCCTACGCCGGCCCCGAGGCGCAGCAGCATTTCCGCAGTCGTCATCTGCGCTCCCACTGGTTGTTGCGAAAAGTTCAGAAAAGGGTTGGAAAAGCCTCAAGAAAGGACGGTTACCACCACGTACGTTGGCGTGCGTAGCCGCGTTTCGCTACTTGAGCCGCCACCGCGTACCCGGCCAGGACGAGCACGAGCCACAGCAGGTAGCTGGCGGGCAGCGCCTGCATCCGCAACGGACCGGCGAGCGGCGACAGCGGCACCAGCAGGCCGACGAGCGCGGCAGCCGCCGTGGCCAGCACGACCGGACGGCTGGCGCGCAGGGGAGTGCCGCGGCCGCGCAGGACCAGCACGACCAGGAGCTGCGAGAGCAGACCCTCGACGAACCAGCCGGTCTGGAACAGCAACGGATCCGCTCCCGCGCCGAAGACGTGCCACAGCACCGCGAACGTCGCGAGGTCGAACAGCGACGACAGCGGGCCGAAGATCAGCATGAATCCGGTCAGTCCGCGGGCGTCCCAGCGGCGCGGCTTGCTGAGGTACTCGTCGTCCACCCGGTCCCAGGCCAGCGCGAGCTGAGCCAGGTCGTAGAGCAGGTTCGACACCACGAGCTGGATCGGCAGGATGGGCAGGAACGGCAGGAACGCGCTGGCCGCGAGCACCGACAGCACGTTGCCGAAGTTCGACGCGGCGGTGATGTTGACGTACTTCAGCGTGTTGCCGAGCGTCCTCCGTCCTTCGGCCACACCGCGGGCGAGCACGCCGAGGTCCCGTTCCAGCAGCACGAGGTCGGCGGCGTCCTTGGCCGCGTCGGTGGCGGTGTCCGGCGCGATCCCGACGTCGGCGGTGCGCAGCGCGGTGACGTCGTTGACGCCGTCGCCGACGAAGCCGACCGCGCGGCCGTTCTCCCGCAACGCGGTGACCACGCGGGCTTTGTGCGCTGGCGTGAGCTTCGCGAAGACGGTGGTGTCCTTGACGATCTCGCGCAACTCAGCGTCGTCCGCCGCTTCGACCTGGCGGCCGAGCACGACTTCGCCGACCGGGATGCCCGCCGAATCCGCGACGCGCGCGGCGACATGCCGGTTGTCCCCGGTCAGCACTTTCAGCGCGACGCCTTGCTCGCCAAGGGTTTTCACCGCGTTCACGACGCCGTCGCGGACCGGGTCGACGAATCCCACGAAACCGACGAGGATCATTTCGTTCTCGTCAGTTTCGTCAAACCCGTCGAGCCGGGCGTTGACTTCCCTTGCCGCGACCGCGAGCACCCGCATGCCGTGTTCTGCGTACGCGCGCACCAGTTCGTCCGCGCCGATCCGGGCGGCGTCGTCGAATTCGGTGACGACCCCGTCGCGGCGCGCGTAGCCGCAGCGCGGCAGGATCTCGTCCGGGTCGCCCTTGCTGATTAGCAGGTGCTCGCTGCCGCGCCGGACCACGACGCTGGCCCGGCGGCGCGCGTGGTCGAAGCCGATCTCGGCGACGCCGGTGAACAGCGCGTCGGCGACCAGGTCGTCCTCGCCGTCGAACAGGGTCTCGATCGCCTCGTCCAGCCGGTCGTGCCGGTCGGTCTGGAACCGCACCGCCAGCCCGGCGTACTCGGCTGCCTCGCCGTCCGGGCTGCCGGAGTAGTCGACGCTGTGCGCGTAGGCGATCCGGTCCTCGGTGAGCGTGCCGGTCTTGTCGACGCACAGCACGTCCATCGCGGCGAGATCCTGAATAGCGTTGAGCCGCTTGACAATCACTTGTCGGCGGGACAGTGCCGCCGCGCCCCGGGCGAGGTTTGTCGTGACGATGACCGGCAGCATCTCCGGGGTGAGACCGACCGCGACGGCGACCGCGAACATCCCGGCCTGCGCCCAGTCGCCGGTGACCGTGCCGTTGACGACGAGCACGATCGGCACCATCACGAGCATGAACCGCACGAGCGTCCAGCCGACGCGGCGTACTCCGGCGTCGAAGCTGGATTCCGCGCGCGGCTCGGCAGATTGCTGGGCCAGCGCGCCGAAGTAGGTGTCGCTGCCTGTCGCCGCTACGACCGCGGTGGCCGTTCCGCCGACCACCGATGTGCCCGCGAACCCAAGCGCGGGCGTCTCCACGAGTTCGTGCTCCTCGTGCGTGCCCGGCTGGGGTGCCCGCTTCGCGACCGGCAATGCCTCGCCGGACAGCGCCGACTGGTCGACGACGAAGTCTTTAGCAGCAACAATGCGCACGTCGGCCGGGATCACGTCACCAGGCCCGAGCAACACGACGTCGCCCGGCACGAGGTCGGACGTGGGCACTTCGCGCTCGCTGCCGGGAAATTCCGCCGCCGCGCGCCGACGCACGGTGACAGTGGTGGTGATCTGGTCGCGCACGGCACTGATCGCGCGCTCGGACCGCGCGTGCTGCCAGTAGCGGAGACCAATGCTGAGCACGACCATCACGCCGACGGTCACCGCACCGCGGAGGTCGCCGACACCGGCGAACACCACCCCGAGCGCGGTCAGCAACGCGACGAACGGGCTGCGCGCGGCGGCCCAGACGCGGACGGGCGCCCGGATCGTGCCGTCGATGCGATTGTCGCCGAAACGACGCAACCGCTCGGCGGCTTCGTTCTCGGTGAGGCCTTTCGGCGAGCTGTCGAGATTCCGGAAAAGAGTGAGCACCGGCGCGTCGCCGTGGGCGCGCAGGGCGGGAAAGCGGGTCATGGTCGTCCCCTCGAGGTCAGCTGGGCGTCAGCGGACCGCGCGGGTTCTTCCGGACCTAGCTGGCTGCCGGGGTCCCCGCACGGTCGTGCCGACTACTTCCTTCGCCGGTCACCCGGCTCACCTCCTCCGCAAGACTCATCGACCGGCGTTTCGCGCCGGCCGGGACCAGTAGAGCGCAGATCACGAAAACAGTCAAACACTTGTGCAACTGATGGGGGCTAAGTCACGCTGAGGGCCCACCCGAGAGGATGTTCGTCGTGTCCACCCCATCCCAGCCCCCGCTGGAACCGCTCCCCGCCGACCTGCTGCAGGACGCGGCCGCGACGTTCGGCCTGCTGTCCGCGACCGTGCGGCTGCACCTGCTCTGGCTGTTGTCGCACGGGGAACGCGACGTCGGCACGCTCGCCGAGGAGACCGGCCAGACCGTGCCGACCGCGAGCCATCACCTGGGCAAACTGAAGCTCGCCGGCCTGGTGCGCGCCCGCCGAGAGGGGAAACGGCAGGTGTACGTGCTCGACGACCCGCACGTGCGGCACATCGTCCAGTTGGCGGTGCAGCACCACCAGGAGCTGTCGGGCGACGTTCGGCGGAGCAAAGGCGCTTGACCTCTGCCCGACGTAGAGTCGGGTCATGGCCGAGCTGAACTTCTACTTCGATCCGGTGTGCCCGTTCGCGTGGATGACCAGCAAGTGGGTCCGCCAGGTCGCCAGCCAGCGCTCGTACTCGGTGGACTGGCGGTTCATCTCGCTGCGGATGCTGAACGCGCACCTGGACTACGCGACGCACTTCCCGCCGGAGTACGACGCTTCCCACACGGCCGGTTTGCGCCTTTTGCGCGTGGCGGCCGCGGTGCGCGCCGAGTGCGGTCGTGCGGCGGTCGGTCCGCTGTACGAGGCGCTGGGAGAGCAGAACTTCGAGAGTGGTCTGGTCGAGGACACCGCTGAGGCACGGGCTGCGCACGGGACCCGCTCGGCCGCGGCGGCGGCGCTTTCGCGCGCTGGACTCCCAGCGGAGCTCGCGGAGGCGGTCGACGACGCTCAGTGGGACGCGGAAATCCAGCGGGAGACGGATGAAGCGCTTTCGCTGACCGGCAAGGACGTCGGGACGCCGATCCTGCACTTCCGGCCGCCGGAGGGAGTCGCGTTCTTCGGCCCGGTGATCAGCCGGCTGCCTTCGGACGAGGAGGCGGTGGAGCTGTGGGACCACGTGGTGGGATTGGCCGCGTTCCCGGGATTCGCCGAGCTGAAGCGGAGCTCGCGGGAGATGCCGCAACTGCCGTCGTTCGGAGTGGCGGCGGGGGAGACGGGGAAGGAACAGGATTGGCATGGCGGGAGCCGGCGCCTGAAGAAGTAGGCGGCCTCGATCCCCGGCCGGGACCCGAAGCGGGCGCGATCCGGCGGGCTCTGGCGTGCTGACCTCGGTCAGGTGGTCGTCGCATCCGGTTGCGGCGACTGTCGACTTCGTTACACCGTCGGAGAATTTCATCCCCCGAACGCGCGAACCTGACACACTGGGAGTTGACGACAACTCCGGGAGTGTCCATGTCGCGCGACAGCTATCGGACAGTTCGTACACCGGACGGCCTCGACCTGGCCAGCACCCTCACCGAGCCGGACGGCCCGGCTCGCCGCGCGGTGCTGCTCGTGCAGGGGGCGACCGTCACCCGCGAGGAAGGCGGCTTCTTCACCCGCCTCGCCGCGGGGCTGGCCGAGGTCGGCATAGCGTCGCTGAGAATCGACCTCCCCGGCCACGGCGAGAGCGAAGGCCGCCAAGAGGATCTGTCGCTTTTCGCTCTGCTCAACGTGATTCGCGGCAGCATCGAGCATCTGTCGAACGCCGTCCCGGGTGTGCGGACGTCGCTCGCGGCGGCTAGTTTCTCCGGCGGCGTCGCGGCGTGCTACGCGGCCGAGCGGCCGGACGACGTCGAGCGGCTCGTGCTGTTCAACCCCCTCCTCGATTACCGCGGCCGGTTCATCGACGAGAAGCCCGCGTGGTCGGCGGACGGCTACCTCGACGACAAGGGCGCCGCCGACCTCAAGGAGCAGAACTACCTCGGGCACGGGCCCGGCTTTCGGCTCGGGCGGGCCTTGCTCAACGAGGCGTTCTGGTTCGAGGCACGGCAAAACCTGCCCCGCATCACCGCGCCGACGCTCATCGTGCACGGCACCGAGGACACCTTCGTCCCCGTCGAGTCGTCGCGCGCCGCCGATCGGGAGCTGACCTGCGAACACCGGCTGGTGCAGCTCGAGGGCGCACAGCACGGCTTCGCGGTGCACGACGATCCGCAGTACGCCGATCCGCGAACGCAAGCCTGGCAACGGCAAGTGATCCGCGAAGTGCGGGAATGGCTTCGCTGAGCGGTCAGCTGCTGAGCGCCTCGCGCAATTCCCTTACGTCGGGACGGTTATGCCACGGCTTGAGCACTCCGACGACCCGCCGGAGTTCTTCTCTGGTGCGGCGGGAGTTCGTTTCCGCCGCGCGATGAGCGGAGACCAGGCCGGTTTTGGCGGCTTGGTCCGGTTCGCCGGAAAGGGCGAGCGAGTTCGCCATGAGAGACAGGAAGAATCCGTAGTCGCGACGGGAGAATTGGGTTTCCTTCAACGTTTTCTCGTACAGCTCGACCGACCGCCGCGGCTCGCCCGCTTCGGTGTAGCAGATGGCGGTTTGCATATTCAGAAGAGTCGCGTTGAAGTGCGCGCCCAGCGGTGATTCGGCCGGCCCGGCGTCGGCGAGCAGTTTCCAGGCGACGTCGAGTTTCCGGTTTACCTGATCGGCCGACGCGCCGAGCATCGCCTCCGCGCGGGCTTCCTGCTGGGCGGCCTCGGCCTGGAGCCGCTGGGGGAGCGACCAGGGGCCTTTGCGCACCGCGCGGGTGAGGATGAGCATCCGCCGCGGGTCGCGTTCGTCGTAGGCTACCTGGGCTTTTTTGAGCAGGATGTACCCCTGCATCGTGCTGTCGCCCGCCGCCTGCGCCCATTCCATCGCGCGGTCGTGCCAGTACAGCGAATCTTCCATCTGCCGCCGGTCCCGGTAGAGCCATCCGGCGAACTCCGCGCCCTCCGAACCGATTTGCAGAAGGTCCCGCTGATCGTCGGCGGTCGCTTCGCGCGCGATGCGGTCGATGATGTCCAGCACGCCGAGCGTCATCGGCAGCGTTTTGGCCGGACCGCGTTCGCCGTCCTCGTATTTGTACTGGTCGAGCTGTCTGCGGAAATAGTGCGTGACGGTTTTGTCCATGTACCGCCGGGGATTCTCCAGCGCTCGCGCGACGTGCTCGGCGCTGCCTATTCCCAGCGCGGGCAAAGCCGCGACCGGCAGGCCGTTCTTGAGCAGTGAGCGGCGACTGAGCGGGCTCATGACGTCCCATTCTGTGGTCGGAACCGCTGGCGGGGCCGCGTCGCCGGGAGCGGGCACGAGCCGGCCGAGGACGCTGGCCGCGACCGTGCCCCGGTCCAGCGGCAGCGCGACCGGCCGCCCGTCCACGACGACGGGGAGCAGGACGTTCGACGCGCCCGGCGGCCCCCGGAGGTCCGCGGAGGTGCCTTCCCGGAGCAGCTCCTCCAGCCGGTCGGGGCTGATGCGCAGAAGCCGGGCGAGCCGGTCGCGCCGGTGCGGACGAGGCTCGGACCGGCCGGATTCCCAGGCCCGGATGCTCTTCTCGTCCGCGGGGAGCAGCGCGGCGAGCTTTTCTTGCGTCAGGTTCGCCGCTTTGCGCGCCCGGACAAGCCCTTCACGCCGTTCGCCCATGGGCGACACTCCTTCGCCACGAACCGGGGTCGTCAGGTTACCGCAGGTCACCGCCTGCGAGGCAAGGCAAGTCGCTCGGTTGCCGCCCGCTTTTCGCCCGGTTTGCTGGCTGGTCCAGGCCACTGGACCGCTCCATGGTGGTGGGGCACGCGAAGACACTTCCGAAGCCGAGAGGTGCATCGCATGAAGGCAGCAGAGACGCTCGGCGAGGCGACCCGCACCGGCCATCCGGCAGTGGTCATCGTGTGTTGTGTGCTCCTGCTGCTGGTACTGCTCTCGATGTGGCTGTGGCGGGCCCGCCGGCCGATCCCGCCCCCGCGCGGACGGCTGACAGTCCGCGATCTCAAGGCCCGGCTGGACTACGAGGTCCAGGCGGAGATCGAGGAAGCCCGCCTCGCCGAATTCCGCCGGACGGCCGAGGCGACGGCCGCCGAACGCGCCGAGGAGGACACCGAGGTCATCCCGAAAGTCGAGGACACGATCGTCTTCCCGGAGGTCGAGAAACCGCGAAAAGGGGAGAAACCCGATAAGGCTCGGTGCGGTTAGGAGCGTCCCGCCCATCGCTCACCGCACCGTTATGCCTGCCCCAGTCTGGCGCGGCACGCCACCTCCCCTGGGCTGGGGCAGGCCTCATCTGCCGGTGCAGCTGTATGCGCCGGTCAGGGATGGCGCGGTGCTCTTAAGCTTGCCGGACCTGGTTCCATCGGCTCATTGCTTGCGCAGTCGGATGCCGCGCGTTGCTCAGGGGCGCGCCAACTCGCATTTTCACCTCGTCGGGTCATCCGGCAGTGCACGCGGGCGTCGCCCCGCTATCTCGCGAAAGCTGGTCGCCTTGACCTTGGCTGGTGGGATGGGGCTTGAGAGAAGATAGCTCGCATGGGTGACGACGCGTCCAGACGTAAGCACCGAAGGCCACTCGACCCTCCTTGCGCCGCGACCGCCGGAGCCGGCCGTCTGCGGGAGTTGACTCCGAAGGCGATGTGGACGACGGCGGTTGTGATCGCGGTGCTTACGACAGCGGCGGTGATCGTGCTCTGGTGGCCGGCGACGTCCGGGCTGAACGGAGCGGCGTTGGTCACCGCGCGGTTCGACGCGCTGAAGATCGGGCTGAGCATCGGGGTGGGCAGTGGCGGAGTCGTCGCGTTGTATCTGACGTGGAGGCGGCAGCACGCTGCGGAAGCCGACCTCGACAACCGCGAACGCGCGCTTGCGCACCAGCAAGTGGTGGCGGCCGATACCAAGCACCATCAAGAACGCGTGGCGGAAGACGCCCGGTTGGACGCCGCCGCGAGGCGAATAACCGAGCTGTACACCAAGGCTGTAGAGCAACTCGGTTCTGACAAAGCTCCGGTGCGGCTAGGCGGCCTCTATGCCCTCGAGCGCCTTGCGCAAGACAATGAATCCCAGCGTCAAACGATTGTAAATGTTCTGTGTGCCTACCTTCGGATGCCGGAAGGTTCCGCGGTTCCTGATTCAAACGATGCTGCTGATCACATGTTGCCCAGTCTTGAGTACGCCCAGGAGCGGGAGGTGCGGACAGCTGCGCAGAGAATTATCGTGAGCCATCTGAACGCCGGCGACGAGGACACTTACTGGGGACCGCGCGACCTGGATCTCTCCGGTGCGCATCTACGAGACTTCGACTTGTCTTCGACCTTGGTCAAGTCAGTTGACTTTACCGGGGCAAATTTTTCCGGCGCAGCTCGTTTCTCGGACTCAAAAGTAGTTGGTTATGGCGATTTTACTAACGTCACATTTTCCAGTCGGGCACTCTTTGATGGGGTTGAGTTCGCTGGTGGCGCGGTCTTTGTCAACTCGACGTTTCGAGGCGACGTCCGGTTCGCGGGCGCTAATTTTACCGACTTCGTGTTGGCGCAGGGAACATTATTCGAAGGGAAGGCCGACTTCAAGTTCGCCAGGTTTAGGTCGGGGGTACGATTTGAGAAGTCGAAGTTTCACATGAGTGCGCAATTCACTGGGGCCACCTTCGGTGTAATCGAAGTCGAAGAAACTGTCTTTGAGGCGTCGGCCAGCTTTATGCACTCGACTGTATCCAGGCGTTCTGCGTGGAGCGAAACGCAGTTTGTCGGCGACGTCACATTTGAGGGCTCCTCTTTTGACGAGGGTTCCAGGTTTATTGATATGACATTCGGAGCGGAAGCAGACTTTTCTGGAGTTTGTTTCAACTATGATCCGGATTTCATAAACGTTGCCTTTGTGATGGAACCTCGGTTTGCCGGCACCAGGGCGGAGGGGGTTGAATTTAAACTGGGAACTCTCTGACTCGGGTGGCCGTGCTTGCCGGGAATCCTGTGGTCTCCACGTGACGGAAGGAAAGTTGGTCGAGTTTATCCCGATTCTTGTGTTGATCTTACTTGCGGTCGGCTCGGCGCGTTTCTTTGCGGTGCTTTTGGGTGGATTCAGGGTGGGGTTGGTCGCTGCCGACTCGCCCGGAGTTGACTGTATAACGACCTATACGGCCTCGCGAGAAAGCGCGGCAATCTCCATCCCCGCCAACCGCTCGGCACTCACCACCACTTCATACGCCTGGAGCAACCCGCCCCGAACCTCGATCTTCAGCACCCCCACCAACCTCCCAGCCGGAGCGAGTACCAAGCCGACATCCCCGTCGATCAGCGCCACCTCCGCCAACCGCGCATTCCCCGCGAACAGCTTCGTCCCCTGCGCGACCTCATCCGCCCCGCGTAACACCGCAGCAGCACCCGGTGGCAGCATCGCCGGATCGGTAACCCGGACGACATCCGGGGCCAGCACGGTCAGCAGCGTCGCCATATCCCCGCCCCGGGCCGCCGACAGGAACGCCGTCACCACTTCGCGGTGCTCGGCCAGCTCCGCGGCTGGCACTGCCGGGACCCCGCGCACTCGCAGTCGCGCGCGGCTGGCGAGTTTCTTCGCGGTCGCGGGCGTCCGGTCGAGGATCGGCCCGACCGCGTCGAACGGCACCGCGAACAGATCGTGCAGCACGAACGCGACCCGTTCGGGCGGGGCGAGCCGGTCCAGGACCACGAGAAGCGCGCGTCCGACCTCCCCGGCCAGCAGAATCTCGTCCTCGGGAACAGCGCCGCCGACGGCATCAGGCACCGAAGAAACCGGCGTTTCCCGGCGGGCGCGCAGCGCGTCCAGGCACAGCCGCGACACCACAGTGGTCAGCCAGCCGCCGAGGTTGTCGACGCCGGACGTGCGGTCAAGGCGCAGCCACGACTCCTGCACGACGTCCTCGGCCTCGGCCGCGTTGCCCAGCATGCGGTAGGCCAGCGCGTGCAGTCGCGGGCGCTCGTCTTCGAAGCGCCGCGCCAGTGCGTCGTCCATCGGTCACCTTTTCCCGTCTCGATCCGTCATGGGAGTGCCGGCCCGAGGACCAAGGACGAGGAGAGGAACCGGATGACCGTCATGCTAGCGCCCCTGCTGCACGTGGATTCGAGCGCCGACCGAGAGGCGTCGGTGAGCAGGCAGTTGGGCACGCTGTTCGCCGGCGAGTGGCGAAGAGGCGGCGGAATCGTGCGTCACCGCGACGTTTCCGCTGAGCCGGTGCCGCCGTTGAGGGAGGCGTACGCCCGGCTCGGCCGCCGGGTGGAACGCAAGGGAGTGCTGTCCCTGGAAGACATCGCGGCACTGATCGCGGACGACGACGAACAGCGCGAATGGGATCTGACGCTCCCGTTGGTCAACGAGGTGCGCGAAGCCCGCGCCGTGCTGCTCGGGGCGCCGATGTACAACTTCGGCGTGCCCGCGACGCTCAAGGCGTGGATCGACCGGATCAGCTTCCCGGGCGTGTTCGTCGACCCGGAGACCGGCCGGAAACTGCTGGCGGACAAGGACTTCGTGGTCGTCAACGCACGCGGCGGCGGATACGGCCCGGGCGCGCCGCGCGAGAAGTTCGAGTTCCAGGAGTCGTATCTGCGCGCTTACCTCGGCGACAAAGGCGTCGAGCGGCTGACATTCGTGACCCAGGAGTTCACCCGCGTCGGCGACGTGCCGGCGCTGGACGGGCTCGAAGACCTGGCCGCCGCTTCGCGCGCGGCGGCCAGGTCTCAGGCCAGAGAAACCGCTCAGCGGCTCATCCGGTGAGGTCGGAGCACTTCCGCGCGTCCGGATCCTTCGCCCCGCCGGGCGACCACCGCACGTTCGCGAACGAGGCGGAGAACGCGCCGTCGGTGTAGACGAGGAACGGCGTGTCGACGCTCTCGAAGTCCAGCCCGCTCGCGAAGCAGGACAACGGGATCTTCACCGTCGACTTCTGCCCGGCGGGCAGATCGCCGAACAGTTTCGTGGCATTGACCTCGGACGAGCACGGGTAGACGCAGTGCAGGCTGACGACTGTCCGGTTCACCGGCGGCGAATGCACGATCACGTCGAACTCGAGCGCGCCGTCGGCATTCAGGTAGCCGCGCAAATCATCGGTGCCGCCGGGATGCTGCGAGTACAGCTGCGCCGCGCCGGTGCCGGTCCACGTCGCTTTCAGGCCGTCGCCCTGGACGTTGACGTCGGCCGGCACCACGGTGATCTCCGGGTGCGACGCAGTGCCGTCGGGACCGATCTCGGTGCCGCCCCAGTTCGACGCCGAGCCGATGAAGCTCTTGTACGGCGCGACATCCGTGCGGTCGTAGATCGGCAGGTCCTCGGTGGCGGTGCCGCCGCCCCCGGTCGACCCGCAACGGGCCGGGCCTTCGGTCTCGTCGAGCTTGCCGACGGTGGTCCGCTGGTTCGACGTGAGGCCGTAGCCGAGCGCGAACAGCGGGTCGTAGCCGGGACTCCACGGGTTGAGCGGCGTCTGGCACGCGCTCTTCGGCCACGAGTAGGACAGCTTGCCGTGGTATCCGCCGCGATCCTTGCCACGCACCAGCATGTCCGCGACCCCGCCGCCCTCGGTGCCGGGCAACCACGCGGCGACGAACGCGTCGGAACGGTTGAGCTCCTTGTTGACGTACAGCGGACGCCCGCTGACATACACCGTCACCACCGGCGTGCCCTTGCCGCTGACTTTGTCCAGCACCGCAAGGTCTTCCGGATACAGCTTCGCCGCTTCAAGGCTCTTTCGCTGCAGATCGCCGACGCCTTCCGCGTACGGGGTCTCGCCGACGACAGCGATGACGGCGTCGTAACCCTTCGGATCGACGGTGCCGGTGGGATCGAAAGTGACGTTCGCGAGATCCTCCTTGAGCCCAGCGAGGATCGAAGTGGCGCCAGGGAAGTCCGCGTTGGTGTTCCCGGTGCCCTGCCAGGTCAGCGTCCAGCCGCCGGTCTGGTTCTGAATGCTGTCCGCGCTCTTGCCGACCACGAGCACCTTCGCGTTGCGCGCCAAGGGAAGCACGTTGCCGTTGTTCTTCAACAGCGTCTGCGACTTGCGCACCGCTTCGCGCGCGAGCGCCTTGTCCGTGAGCGCGTCCGACGAACCGGCGTACCAGCGCTGCGACGGCTTGCGCTCCTCGAACAGCCCGGCGCGCAGCTTCACCCGCAGGATCCGGGTGACCGCGTCGTCGATGCGAGACATCGGGATCTCGCCGCCGCGCACCTGCGCCACCGTGTTGGCGATGAAGGCTTTCCAGTCGTTCGGGACCATCACGACGTCGAGGCCCGCGTTGATCGCGCGCGGGCAGCTGGCATTGGTGCAGCCGTCCACCTGGCCGATGCCGTTCCAGTCCGACACGACCAGGCCGTCGAAGCCCATTTTGCCCTTGAGGATCTGGTTGAGGACCTTGTCGCTGCCGTGGATCTTGCCCTCGTTGATGCCGAGGGCGGGGTTGGTCCAGCTGTTGAACGACGCCATGACCGTCTGCGCGCCCGCGGCGAGCGCGCCGTAGTAGCCCTGGCCGTGCAGGTTGATCATGTCCGCCTCGGAAGAAGCGTTCACGCCCTGGTCCTGGCCGTTGGTGGTGCCGCCGTCGCCGATGAAGTGCTTGGCGGTGCCGATCACGCCGTTCGGCCCGATCCGCAGCCGCGCCCCGGCCTGCAGGCCGTTCATGGCCTCGTATCCGTAGGCGCGCGTGATGCGCGGATCCTCGGAGAAGCCCTCGTAAGTACGGCCCCAGCGGTCGTCCTGCACCACGGCGAGCGTCGGCGCGAACGCCCAGTCCTGGCCGGTCGAGCGGATCTGCCGCGCGGTGGAGTTCTCGACGTCGCGCACCAGGCACGGGTCGTGCGCCGCGCCGAGCGCGATGTTCTGCGGGAAAACGGTGGAGCCGTACACATTGTTATTTCCGTGCACGGCATCTATGCCCCAAATTACCGGAATCTTTGTCCTCGTGGCCTTCGCCGCGTCCCAATAGGAATCCGCGAGCTTGAGCCAGTCCTGCTGGCTGGCGTGCTTGTTCCCGCCGGGCCACGAGCCGCCGCCGTTGAGCACGGACCCGATGGAGTACTGGGTCACCTCGGCCGGCGTGATCGCGCCGATCTCGGGCTGGGTCATCTGCCCGACTTTTTCCTCCAGCGACATGCCGGAGAGCATCTGCTTGATCCGCCATTCGTCGACCGGGTTCCGCGGCATCGCGCTGCGCACCTTCGGCCAGTCCGCCAGTTCGGGCAGCGAGTTTTCGATGCGGGCACAGCCATTCCGGTCGAGCGCGGGCGGGCCGATGTCCGGCTGGCGCGGGGGAGCGGCGTGCGCGGCCTGGGCGGGGACGAGCCCGCCGAGGAGGACGAGCGCGGCGAGGGCGACCCGGTTCCGGGCGCGCGGGGAGCGTGGAGGTCTGGCCATCGACAGTCCGTTCTGCGGAGGGCGGCCCGGAGCGGGCCCGGTGATCCTGACCGGGCAAACCGGACTCCGTCAATCCGCCGACCGCAGTGGTTCAGTCCATTGACCGGACAGGAAACGGGACATTCGCGGGGCGCGGCGGCCCGGCGCCGGACGGGGATAGATTGATCGGGAAGGCACTGAAGGCACTGAATACAAGGGAGGACAAAGCGGATGCGCAAGGAAAAGCCAGACGTTCCGGCCGCCGACGGGACCGCGGACGCGTACCTGGCCGTGCCGGACGGCGGGCCGCATCCCGGGGTGCTGCTCTTCCCGGACGCGTTCGGGCTGCGGCCGCGGATCGAGGAGATGGCCGACCGCATCGCCGAGGCGGGCTACGCCGTGCTGGCGCCGAACCTGCTCTACCGCGGCGGCCGGACGCCGCTGGTGGACTTCTCCGCGCTGGAAGACCCGGAGCGGCGCGGCGAGGTCTTCGGCAAGCTGATGCCGCTGATCGAGGCCCTCGACACCGACGCGATCACCCGCGACGCGGAGAAGTACCTCGACTGGTTCGCTGCGCAGGACGGCGTCGCCGAGGGGCCGGTCGTGATCACCGGCTACTGCATGGGCGGAACGAACGCGCTGCGCGTGATCGAGGCGTTCCCGGACCGGGTCAAGGCGATCGCGTCGTTCCACGGCGGGCGTCTCGCGACCGACCAGCCGGACAGCCCGCACCTGCGGGTCGGGTCGATCACCGGCGAGGTGTACTTCGGGCACGCCGACCAGGACCCGTCGGCCACCGCCGAGCAGATCAAGACGCTGGAGCACGCCCTCGACGAGGCAGGCGTGACTTACCGGTCGGAGGTCTACGAGGGCGCGACGCACGGGTTCACGATGTCGGACACGGCGGCGTACCACGCCGAGGGCGAGAAGCGGCACTGGGAGAACCTGTTCGCGCTCCTGGAGCGGGTGCGCTGACCTGCCGGTGACCAACACCGCGCGACAGCCGGCTTGCTGTCCGTGAAGGGCTCCTTGAGGGAATCAGATTCCCTCAAGGAGCCCTTCACGGCTCG